>CANHMJ010000088.1 GCA_947461805.1 Burkholderiaceae bacterium | reverse complement strand
GGCAATCGTAGGCACAGATTGGATTCGCTTTCGTTTTTATTACGGGTTGGAATTGGGCGAATCCTGAAACCCATTGGACCGAAAGGTCAGCACTAAGGTGTCCCGATAGCCGTGCGGCATGGTTGGCTGTATCGGCGTTGTTTCATGAATCATCCGTTCATCATTCATTAACAAGACTGACCAAGGCTCACTTAAGGTAAAACGCAAACCAGCGGAGGTATTGACTTCAAATATGCGGGTCTCGCCGCCTTTGATGTTATGACGGTCAATCAAAAAAACGGCGACAAAATCAACGCCATCGCGGTGGGCACCTTCCGGAGTAGGTCTACCAATACCATCATTCGTATCGATGCGAAATTGATGTGCTTCTATAAACCAGGTTTTGACGGGCTTGAGTGAACTTAAAAGTCCTGCGGTATTTTTTATTACAGACTGCCAGCCCACGTCATTTGCTAGGGCTTGTGTAATCGGCTCAAACCAACGCTCAATTCCGCCGTGTAAGGCGTTATAGTCGACCGACTGCCAATGCGCGCGATGGGGAACCATCTTCAGTTCCGATCCGCTAACCGTATAACTGGCGTGTCGCCGAAAGCGATAACGCCCACCGTCTTTTAAATAGGGATCGCGTGGCAGATCCTGCCAATGCACGCCCAAGTCCAGCAAATCGCTGACGCTTACTTTAGCCAACTCCGCAACCGACGCGGCGGCTGCGATCGCAAATCCATTGCTTTGGATCGCAGCAACAATTTCTGGGGTTGGCGTTAACGGTGGAGAGAGATTCACCGACTCATTTTAGGACATCGACGCATTTGCTGTCACGAATCGTGTTTTAGTCGCTCTCGCACCATATTAACGTGCCCCTTTAAGTCGTAATGCTCCTTAGACTCAAGGGCAGAGACCTTCATGGCATTAACCCGGACCTGTATTTCTGCCAACGCCTGCCTATTTTGCTCGCGAGAGGCAGGATCTGCAGCGCTCCCTTCTATTGCCTTTAGCTCGGCATAAATGCGTGACAAGCGGATGCGCAAACTTAAATCGCGGAGCGCTGGAATATAGGCAATCAAGGGGATCAGGATAGCCAAGATCGGAATGACTGCTCGCACAAAGCGCCCGACCCAAACTGCTGTCCAAAAAGGCAAATGGCGATGCAAAAAGGATGGGCCATCTTTCAAATAAATCTCCGAATCCATTTGCAATGGGAAATCGAGGCCACTGATCGAAGGAAATTCACCTGGCTTTTGCAGGCGGGAATAGGATTTCAAAACATCTTGCGTATTTTCTAGAAGCAGACTGACGATTGCTGGGCTAATGGTTTCACGGCTAACTAGGGTTGCGGTAGCAGCAATCATTTGCCGACTCAGCCGCGGCTGGTCACTCTCAATACTCAGCAGCCCCCGCGGTACTTCAACCTTGGTCAAGAAAGGCAAGGCACGGGTATAGGCATCTGCCTGTACGAAATTCATCAGCTGGACACCGGGCAAATTTATAAAACTATTGAGTAATGGTGCTTCGGCTGCCGCCACCACAAAAACAGCGTCCAGGTTTCCAGCGGCCAATTTTACGGCCCCCTCCTGCGGCGTCAATACTTCCATTTCTAGATCGGCTGTCTTGATTCCGCTCACATCCAGTAGCAATTTTGCAATCGAGTTCGTACCGCTTCCCGGATTGCCAATCGAAACTCGCTTCCCTTTTAATTGCGAAAGCAGAGTCAGTCCATCCGGAGCCCCCTTAAAACTAGACTCGCGATAAAAAACCCACACTGGCTCATAGAACATACCAGCGATGGATACAAAATAAGGGTATTGGGACACGTCCGCAACGCCGCCCTGAATCATTGCCAAGTCCACACCCGATTTGGGATCAGCCAACAAAGCCAGGTTGTCTTGCGTACCGCCAGTCTTGAGCACCTGAAGCTCAACCCCTTCTTTTTTCAAAGAAGATTGCAGCCGTTCGCCGAAGCGGTAATACAAGCCATCCTGAAGCCCAGTGGCAATTGCAATCGACTTAGGCGGAGCCGGAATGAGCGTCCATAGTACGCCAAATACAAATACGATTAGTAGTACCAATAATGCCAATAAGGCAAATGGGTTGTAACGGAGTCCTTGAATGCGGTTCATGATTATGGGTGTTTTTTTTGGATTATGCCCTGCCCTAGAGGCTACTGGATATTTTCACGCTACCATAGCGATTTACCAACCCATCCAATCAGAAGGTAGTCCATGAATACATCTCCCCTACGCGTAGCCCTCGTAACCGGTGCCGGTAGCGGCATTGGCCGAGCCGCTGCAAAAGCCCTGCTCGGTGGCGGCTACAAGGTAGTCATGACCGGACGCCGCCTCGATGCCCTGCAAAGTGCCATTCAGATCATTGGCGGCAACGATAGCAATTGCCTTGCTATTACATGCGATGTGGGAAAACCAGAGGAAGTTAAAAATCTCTTTAGCGCCTTAAAAGCGAAATGGGGACGAATTGATGTTCTCTTCAATAATGCGGGTACCGGCGCTCCGGCCATTCCGATGGAAGATCTTAGCTACGAACAGTGGATGAATGCCGTCAACAGTAATTTATGCGGTGCCTTTTTGTGCTCACAAGAAGCTATCCGTATGATGAAAGCGCAGACCCCCCAAGGGGGCCGCATTATCAACAATGGCTCGATTTCTGCTCACGCGCCGCGCCCCATGACGGCACCGTACACCGCAACAAAACATGCGATTACGGGTTTAACTAAATCCATCTCATTGGATGGTCGCCCATTTAATATTGCTTGCGGTCAAATCGATATTGGCAATGCTGCTACTGAAATGACGGAGAGAATGGCCGCCGGAATTATGCAAGCCGACGGCTCGATCAAAGTAGAACCACGCATGGATGTTGACCACGTTGGGCAAGCCGTACTGCATATGGCTCAGCTTCCACTGGAAAGCAATATTCAATTCATGACGATTATGGCAACCAATATGCCTTATGTTGGTCGAGGCTAGTACGCGCGTGGCTTTGACATTGCCTGGGATAACACGATTACTGGAATCAGGCCTGCCAACACAATGGTGAGGGATGGTAAAGCCAGCTCCGATAAACGCTCGTCTGCCGCTAATTGATACGTGGCTACCGCCAAGGTATCAAAGTTAAATGGCCGCAACAGTAAGGTCGCTGGTAATTCTTTCATCACATCCACAAAAACAAAGAGGCCGGCGGTCAGTAAACTGCGCTTGAGCAAGGGCAAATGAACTTGCATCATGGTTTGCCATTGCGATGCCCCCAATAAGGCAGCTGTGCCATCCATTGCCGGCGTAATCCGTGCTAGACCAGTCTCGACACTTTGTAGGCTAGACGATAGAAAGCGAATTAGGTAGGCGTAAATTAAGACCCATACTGTTGCCGACATAATCCATGCCGACTCGATCAGACCAAGCAAAGAGAGGATTCCGACGGCCAATACTGCGCCGGGTAAGGCGTACCCCAGGCCTAGCAAGCGATTCACCCACTGCATCGCCGCACTCTTAGAGACCCTTGCAAAGTAAGCCAAAAATAGTGCGCAAGCGACTGAAATAATTGCAGTCATGCTTGCTAGCCAAATGGAGTTACTAAGCCAAGCGGTATACCTTGCATCTACCGTAATACCTTGTTCCCACTGCAACTGTAATAAGCCCAACACTGGCAATATAAATGAGCACAGCAAGGTAACGCCACACATTGAAAAAGCAAAAAATGCTTTCTTACCGCTTAGTTTTTTAGCTGCCGTTGTTCGTGGAACATTGCTCGATGTGGCGTAACGGAGGCGCGCCCGATTGTGCTGCTCGACATAAAAAATAATTAACACGAAAGCCAATAGGCCTAGCGACAGCTGTACTGCAGCTAAGCGATCGCCAAACGATAGCCACGCCCGAAAAATTCCAGTAGCAAAGGTTTGTACGCCGAAATACGATACCGCACCATAATCAGCCAAGACTTCCATCAATGCGAGCGCCATGCCCGCAAAAATAGCAGGGCGTGCCATAGGTAGAACCAATTTGTAAAAAGCCTGAAACCCAGTGTAGCCCAGGGTTTCGGCGACTTCAGCAAGTCGCCCACTGCGATCTAAAAATGCGGTGCGTGCAATCAAATAGACGTAAGGAAAAAGGCAGAATGAGAAAGCCCAAATAGCGCCGCCCAAGGATCTGGGGTCCGGAAAGAACCACAAACGCTCGAGCCCCAAAGCCTGCCGCAATCCCGTTTGAATTGGACCAGAAAAATCCAGTACATCGACGAACAAATAGGCCATGACGTAGGTGGGCACTGCTAAAGGCAAAATTAGCGACCACTCAAAAATACGCTTACCAGGGAACTGGTAATTGGCTACTAACCAGGCATTACCCACCCCCAAAACAAAGACGCCGAGCGCTACGCCCACCAGCAAAATAATCGTGGATATTAAATAGTCGCCGAGCACAAATTCCCATAGGTGCGCCAAGGTTCCTTGGCCCTCCATGCCTGCAGCGCCCGGAATACTCTCTGGAAACAGAAACGGAACGCCCAAGCCAAGCAAGGGCAGGGAGAGTAATAGTGCGATCAGAACAACAATTCGACTCATTTCAGGGGGCGATCGTAAAGGCTAACTACAGTGAATCCGGTGAATGTAACCGGTTAATGCGAAAATTATAGGGATGAATCGGTCACAACCCTTACTTTCGCTTGAAGAAATTGAAATTGCGTATCCCAAACCGGACGGCAAAGGCTGGATGCGCATTGTTCATGGCCTAAACTTGGAACTGGAGAGTGGTGGCATTGCCTGCCTATTGGGGCCATCGGGCTGCGGCAAGTCTACGGTTTTAAGGGCTATTTGTGGTTTTGAGCCCATACAACGTGGTCAGATTAAGTTGCAGGGCAAGGTAGTCAGCTCTCCCACGGTGCAATTGCCTCCAAACCAGCGTCGAGTCGGAATGGTTTTTCAAGATTTCGCTCTGTTTCCCCACTTATCCGCGATCGAGAACGTGATGTTCGGTCTTAGGGCCCTACCCGCAAATCAGCGCCATGCCGTTGCCATGAATTGGCTAGGCAAGGTTGCGTTGGCAAACAAGAGTCAAGCCTACCCCCACGAGCTGAGCGGTGGCCAACAGCAACGCGTTGCTCTAGCTCGGGCAATGGCGCCAGAACCAGACTTAATTCTGCTAGACGAGCCATTCTCGAGCTTGGATGTCGACCTACGGGAACGCCTTGCTACTGAAATGCGCGACATCTTGAAACACAATGGAGTGACTGCTCTTTTGGTGACGCATGACCAATTTGAGGCGTTTGCTATCTCTGACCACATCGGCGTCATGAATAACGGCAACATAGTGCAATGGGATACACCCTATGATTTGTATCATCAACCCGTCAACCGCTATGTAGCGGACTTTATTGGTCGCGGGGTGTTTGTAAAGGGCGCAATTCAAGACAATGCTATGGTTGAAATCGAACTCGGCAAACTCAAATTAGATAATGATCACCACGATCCGATTGGCAGAGTAGTGGATGTGCTACTGCGTGCCGATGATATTCAGCACGATGATGCCAGCCCACTTTTAGCAGAAGTAATTCGCAAAACATTTCGGGGTGCTGATTTTTTATACACCTTAAAACTCGCTTCAGGCCAAGAAGTATTTGCCTACGTCCCCAGCCACCACGACCACCACATTGGCGAGAAAATTGGTATTCGATTAGGCGCAGACCACGTCGTTACTTTTTCAGACTAAGCCGAATCAATAAGGGGCTTGTGCATGGGGTTATTAACGGAGAAGAACCCTGTAAAGTGGTGGCT
>CANHMJ010000087.1 GCA_947461805.1 Burkholderiaceae bacterium | reverse complement strand
CGGACTGCTCGTTTCGATCCCAACTTTCGGCGCGACTGTGGTCGTCCCACTCAGCGGATGTAATTTCAGGATTATTCATGATGGGTGTAAGGTTACCCGTAAGCGACAGCCAAATCAAGCCTAATTACAATGGTTTTTTTATAAGCCACTGATTTATATAGATAAATATATATGTGAGCGTTTGCTCACATATATAAATTGACCTTAATTTCCCTTGGCTCTGGCCTTGCTGGCTGCCTCTACCACCGTTAATGCGGTGATATTCACGATCCGCCGAACGGTCGCCGCAGGAGTCAGAATGTGCACCGGCTTAGCCACCCCCAACAACAGAGGGCCGATCGCGATGCCATTTCCGGCAGCGGTTTTGAGCAAGTTGTAGGAAATGTTGGCAGCATCAATATTGGGTAATACCAATAAATTAGCAGCGCCCTCCAATCGCGAAGTCGTCACTGCGCCCGCGCGAGTTTCTGGATCAAGCGCACAGTCACCGTGCATCTCGCCATCGACCTCGAGCTCGGGAGATCTCGCCTGCAAAATGGAGAGGACTTGACGCATCTTTACAGCAGAAGGTGCGTCACTGCTACCAAAGTTGGAATGCGACAACAAAGCGACTTTGGGTGTCATGCCTAGCTTACGCATTTCGCTCGCGGCCATCAGGGTAATTTCGGCCAACTGCTCTGCAGTCGGATCCACATTCACATGGGTGTCGACTAAAAACACTTGGCGTCCTGGCAGAATCAAACCACTCATTGCGCCATACACATTAGCGCCTTTTTCATGGCCAATCACTTCATCAATGTATTTGAGGTGGGTCGACACTTTGCTGATGGTGCCGCAGATCAAGCCATCGACCATGCCCTTTGAAAGCAAGGTAGCCCCAATCAGGGTATTGCGCCGGCGCATCTCCAACTTAGCAAAGGAGGCAGTTACGCCCTTGCGCTCCATGATAGCCAAATACGATCTCCAAAAATCCCCAAAACGGGAATCGTCTTCTGGATTCACAATATCGATATCAGTACCGCAAGCCATTCGTAAACCAAACTTCTCAATGCGGTGCTCGATCACACTGGGGCGACCAATCAAGGTCGGTTTTGCAATGCCCTCATCGAGCACTATCTGCACGGCACGCAGGACGCGCTCGTCTTCACCCTCACAGAAGACAATGCGTTTTTGCGCTTCAGGAACGCCTTTAGCGATCGTGAAGAGTGGCTTCATCAAGGTACCCGAGTGGTACACAAATTGCTGCAACTGATTACGGTAGGCATCAAAATCAGCAATGGGACGCAAGGCTACGCCGTCGTCCATTGCCGCCTTGGCAACCGCTGGCGCAATCACCGTAATTAAGCGGGGATCAAATGGCTTCGGAATCAAATACTCCGGACCAAACGCCAGGTTTTCAGTACTGTAGACGGCCGCAACTACTTCACTTTGTTCCGCCTGAGCCAGCTCAGCAACTGCTTTGACTGCAGCCACTTCCATGCCGCGGGTAATGGTTGTTGCACCCACATCCAAAGCGCCACGGAAAATAAATGGAAAACACAACACGTTATTCACTTGATTGGGATAATCGGTGCGACCGGTTGCCATCACGGCATCGGGTCTAACTAACTTCACTTCCTCTGGCAAGATTTCTGGTGTGGGGTTTGCCAAGGCAAACACCAAGGGCTTATCGGCCATCTTTTTCACCATCTCAGATTTCAGTACACCGCCCGCCGAGAGGCCCAAGAAAATATCAGCGCCCTCAATTACCTCACTCAAGGTGCGCAAAGGGGTATCTTGTGAGAACGGCTCCTTCTCTGGATCCATCAACTCTTTGCGGCCTTTGTAGACTACGCCCGCAATGTCGGTTACCCAAATATTTTTTCTAGGTACGCCCAAATCTACCAATAAGTCGATGCATGCCAGCGCAGCAGCGCCTGCACCCGATGTCACGAGTTTGACGTTGGCTATGTCCTTTCCAACCACTTTTAAACCATTCATAATTGCCGCCGCAACCACAATGGCTGTGCCATGCTGGTCATCATGAAAAACGGGGATCTTCATGCGGGCTTGCAATTTGCGCTCGACCACAAAGCAATCCGGAGCTTTAATGTCTTCTAAATTAATACCGCCAAAAGTAGGCTCAAGCGCTGCAATGATTTCGACTAACTTATCGGGATCGTTTTCATTGACCTCAATATCAAAGACATCAATGCCAGCAAACTTCTTAAACAAGACTGCTTTCCCTTCCATCACTGGTTTGCTTGCCAGAGGACCAATATTCCCAAGACCGAGTACTGCAGTGCCGTTGGTAATCACGCCAACCAAATTACCGCGCGCGGTGTAACGAAAGGCATTGGCTGGGTCTTTGACGATTTCTTCGCAGGCAGCGGCAACTCCAGGGGTATACGCCAAGGCAAGATCGCGTTGATTGGTGAGTTGCTTGGTTGCCGCAATTTCAATTTTTCCAGGGACTGGAAACTCGTGATAATGCAGGGCTGCAGCCCGCAAGTCTTTGATTTGTTGTTCTTTACTGTTATCCGCTTGGCTCATCGATAGGCTCACTGGTATGGCGATTTGAAGATTGTCATTCTAGTCCTCTCCCGTACAAAAGGGCTAACGAACATAAAATGGGGAAATGGAAGCAAAACTAGGGGAATTTGATCTGATCTGGCGCTTTTTCAAAGCCGGCTCAGAATCCATGGCCCAAAATCAAACAGACCAGGTTCTTCTCGGGATCGGGGATGACTGTGCCCTGCTTCAGCCGGACCCGGCACAAAGCCTAGCAGTCACCAGCGACATGCTGGTGGAAGGGCGGCATTTTTTTGCCAATGCCAACCCCGAATGGCTCGGTCATAAAGCCTTGGCGGTTAATCTATCTGACCTTGCTGCTATGGGCGCTAGGCCGGTTGGCTTTACCTTAGCGCTAGCGCTTCCCCATGCCGATTCAAGCTGGCTCACGCAATTTAGCCAAGGCCTGTTTCGCTTGGCGCAGCAGTGGCAATGCCCATTAATCGGTGGCGACACAACCCAAGGGCCCCTGACCATTTGCATCACCGCTTTGGGCCATGTACCTACCGGCGCTGCCATTAAGCGCTCTGGCGCCAAGGTAGGTGATGACATTTGGGTATCGGGCAGACTGGGCGATGCAAGGCTGGCTTTAGGGGCATTGCGCAGCGAATGGCTACTTGATCACAGCAGCTTAGAAGCGGTACTACCCCGCATGCATGAGCCCGAACCGCGCATTACGCTCGGCATGCAATTGCGCGGCATTGCGAGTAGCGCCCTGGATGTATCGGATGGACTCTTGGGCGATTTACGCCACATCCTTAAAGCCTCCCAAGTCAATGCGGAAGTGCTTATTGATCAACTACCAATCTCACGCATGCTTGCCGAACAAACGGAGCACCTTCGCCGACAATGTGCAGCCAATGGCGGCGATGATTACGAATTGTGTTTCACCGCCCCGTCCAGCAAACGAATGGAACTGGAAGCCCTCAGCACTGCCCTCTTGCCGCTCACGCGCATAGGCAGCATTACCTCTCCTACCAATGGAGCCGAACCCACCCTCATTCTGCGGGATGCCAATGGCAATCTACTGACCGCAGCAGACAGCATGCTCCTGACGCAATCCTTTGATCACTTTAAGAGCAACTAAGTGGAGACCGACGCCAATCAAGCCAAGCCGACCTTGCGGTGGATGTTTCAGACTGCAGGCCGTACTCTAGCGCTTGGATTTGGTAGTGGACTAAGCCCCTTTGCTCCCGGTACCGTTGGAACGCTTTGGGCATGGGCACTCTTCTTGATTGGGCAATTCTTTTTTACTACCGAGAATTGGATTTGGATTATCGGTGGCGGACTGATCGCCGCTTGTTGGATTTGCGGGCAGGTGAGCGACGAATTAGGTGTGGCTGATTTTGGTGGCATTGTGCTCGACGAGATCTTGGCTTTTTGGCTAATCCTGCTCTTCATTCTGCCGGCTCCGTTCTGGATGCAAGCCTTGGCATTTGCACTCTTTCGTTTCTTTGATGCAGTGAAGCCCGGGCCCATTGGTACGATTGATCGCTACTTTAAAGACTGCGCTTGGATTGCTCCCAGCTCGCCCACGACTATCCCCAAAATACTGTGGTGCGGCTTCGGGATTGTGATTGATGACCTCGCAGCGGCTTTTGCAACCCTACTCATTCTTGCTTTACTGAGCACAACCCAGCTGTTACCGTCGTTTTAATTTGAGAGCGATCCAATCGTAAGGCATTGCATGCAAAATTCCTCCCTATCCAAAGCACCCGAATTGATTGCTTCTTCTGATCTGAATGAATTAACCAGCGCAGTCGCTACTGCATTCAGTCAGCGCGGTTGGACCCTGGCGGTAGCCGAGTCCTGCACCGGTGGGTTGCTCGCCGCAAGCCTAACGGATTTGGCGGGATCGAGTCAGTGGTTTGAGCGGGGCTATGTGACTTACAGCAATGCTGCAAAAGCAGCCTGCTTGCAAGTGTCGCCAATGTTGATTGAAGCCGAAGGTGCCGTCAGCGAGGCAGTAGCTAGCGCAATGGTGTTAGGTGCGCAATTGGGTAGTGGCGTAACTGCAGCCATATCGATTACCGGCATTGCGGGCCCTGGCGGCGGTACACCAGAAAAGCCCGTTGGAACCGTGTGCTTTGGCTGGGCGGTACAAGGCGCCGATGCAAGCAATCGCATTACTACGACTACCGCGCACTTCTTGGGCGACCGTCAATCCGTTCGGCAACAAGCCGTACTGTTTGCATTGCGTGGCTTACTGCAATCGATTACTTGAATCGAAGTGATTAACCCAACCACCCTTTATGCCGGAAATAGCTCAGCGGAATAATCGCTGAAATGACCATCGAGAGAATGGCTACCGGATAACCCCAGGTCTCAGTAAGCTCGGGCATGTGCTGGAAGTTCATTCCCCAAATACTGGCGAGTAAGGTCGGCGGCATTAAAGCAACCGATACCACCGAGAAGATCTTGATGATCTTACTTTGGTTCAAATTAATAAAACCGACCGTGGCATCCATCAAGAAGTTAATCTTATCGAATAAGAATGCCGTGTGATTCTCAAGGGAATCAATGTCACGCAAAATTTGCCGCGCTTCCTCTTGCTGCTCGTCCGAGAGTAATTTGCTGCGCATCAAAAAGGACAAGGCGCGGCGGGTATCCATCACATTGCGACGAATACGACCGTTGGTATCCTCTTCTTTGGCAATCGTCTCGAGCACCTCGGCAGCATCTTTGTCGCTGATGTCATCCGAGAGCACGCGCTTACCGGCCTGCTCTAGGTTCTCATAGACTTCCTCGAGCGCATCGGCCGAATACTCCGCATCGGTCGAATAGAGATCGAGCAGAACGTCTTTGGCATTACTCACCGAACCGGGGCGCAAACGGGCACGCAAACGTACCAAGCGGAATACCGGCAAATCTTCATCGTGAATCGAAAACAGCACTTGCTTGGTCATCACAAAAGCAACGCGGACGTTGCGTGACGTCTCTTCTTCGTCCAGCAAAAAATCGGTCCGAATGTGCATATGGCCATCGTCCGCCTCAAAGTAGCGGGCAGACGCCTCTAAATCGCCCAAATCATCTAATTCAGGCAAAAGAACGCCAAAAGCCTCTTTAATCCAGATTAATTCTTCTTCTTCGGGGTCAATAACGTCAATCCAGATCGGATTGACGTGCTGCAGAAGCTCATTACGATCTTCGACTTGCTCTTGGGAGAGGCGGCCATTTTGCAGGACGAACAAGTTAATCATGGTGAACTCCTAGGGAATGCGCTAGTTTATCCTATAGAGAATGACAGCTTTGCGAAAATAAACTCGAAACCAATGAACT
>CANHMJ010000086.1 GCA_947461805.1 Burkholderiaceae bacterium | reverse complement strand
CCGTGATTCAGTTAATTTCGATTATTCGAGCATATACGAGTTAAACCAGCATGACTACAGTCCGCCTTCGCGAAAACGAGCCTTTTGAAGTGGCATTACGCCGTTTCAAGCGCACCATTGAAAAAAACGGTCTTTTGACAGACTTGCGTGCCCGCGAGTTTTATGAAAAGCCAACCGCTGAGCGCAAGCGTAAAAAAGCGGCCGCTGCAAAACGCCATTACAAGCGTATTCGCAGCCAGATGTTGCCAAAAAAGCTCTACTAATAGGGCAGCCCTAATACAGGCACTCGATTCATAGAGTTGCCAACAAGCCCGCTGACGGTAAAACGCAGCGGGTTTTTGTTTTTTTGTTGTGGTACTAATAGACCCCAAGACATTCAATACATGCAAGGAAATGCCATGAGCCTGAAAGACCAAATCACCGAGGATATGAAAAACGCCATGCGCGCTAAGGAGGCCGAGCGTTTAGGCGCTATTCGCCTTTTGCTTGCGGCCATTAAGCAGCGCGAGGTTGACGAGCGCGTGGTGGTGGATGACGCTGGAGTTGTTGCCATTGTCGAAAAATTAATCAAGCAGCGCAAAGACTCCATCAGTCAGTTTGAAAAAGCCGGTCGTGCTGATTTAGTGGCGATCGAAGCGGCTGAGATGACCATCATGCAAGCCTATTTACCAGCACAGTTATCCGATGCCGAGGTTGCTGCCATTGTGACTGCAACCATCAAACAACTTGGCGCTAGTGGACCGCAGGACATGGGTAAGGTGATTGGCGCGCTCAAGCCGCAATTGGCAGGTAAAGCAGACATGGGAGCAGTATCCGGCCTCGTGAAAGCAGCACTCGCCCAGTAAGCATTAGGCGAAGCACATCATGGGCATGATCCCTCAGTCGTTTATTGCAGATTTATTAAATCGAGTCGATATCGTCGATGTCGTTGGGCAGCACGTTAAGTTAAAAAAAGCAG
Organism: Burkholderiaceae bacterium; assembly: GCA_947461805.1. GTDB lineage: Bacteria > Pseudomonadota > Gammaproteobacteria > Burkholderiales > Burkholderiaceae > Polynucleobacter. The sequence continues at coordinate 5,041 of CANHMJ010000086.1, read as the reverse complement.
GAGCCAACTACCAAGGCCTCTGCCCCTTCCACCAAGAAAAGTCCCCGTCGTTTTCCGTATCTGCAACCAAGCAGTTCTATCACTGCTTTGGCTGTGGTGCCCACGGTTCTGCCATCGGCTTTTTAATGGAGTATTCCGGACTTGGTTACGTCGAAACGATTGAAGAGCTTGCGCGCTCTGCCGGACTCACGGTACCGCGTGAGGAGCGCACCGCAAACGATGTAGCTAGGCAACAGCAGGCCCTTGCCTTAAGTGAGGTGATGGGTTTAGCAGCCGATTGGTATAAAACCCAATTAAAGGCCGCGCCGCGTGCGATTGAGTATTTAAAAAGCCGAGGCCTTACTGGCGAAGTTGCCAAGCGGTACTCACTCGGCTACGCCCCAGATGGGTGGCAAGGTCTAGAAGCCGTGTTTGGTAGTTACAACGATGATGCTACTGCAAAGCCGCTACTCGAAGGTGGCTTGCTGATTCAAAGCGAGACCAGTGAGTCAAATCAAACGGCGCGGCGCTATGACCGCTTTCGGGATCGCGTGATGTTCCCTATTCGGAATCACAAAGGTCAGGTGATCGGTTTTGGTGGGCGCATCTTGGATCAAGGTGAGCCAAAGTATTTGAACTCACCAGAAACCTCACTCTTTTCTAAAGGCAATACCTTGTATGGTTTGTTTGAGGCGCGCCAAGCGATTCGGGCGCAAGAGTATGTATTGGTTTGCGAAGGCTATATGGACGTGGTGGCCTTGGCGCAATTGGGCTTTCCGAATGCCGTAGCGACCTTAGGGACGGCCTGCACTGCCAATCACGTGCGCATGCTTCTGCGTCAAACCGATCGGATTGTGTTCTCTTTTGATGGCGATGCGGCGGGGCAGCGGGCAGCGCAGCGTGCACTCGAAGCCTGTTTGCCTTTGATGTCAGACGATAAAGAAATTCGATTCTTATTTTTACCCACGGAACACGATCCTGATAGTTATATTCGAACCTACGGCGCGCCGGCCTTTGAAAAAGTCATTAAAGAAGCCACTTCGTTTTCCAACTTCTTTTTTAGAATAGTGAGCGAAGACCATGACTTAACGTCGCCCGAAGGGCGGGCGCAAACGCACCATGCTGCCAAGCCCCTCTTCTTATCGATGGCGCCCATTGCCTTGCGCTCACAAATGTTACGTGAGGTGGCGATTCGAACATCCTCAACCGCCGCTGAGTTAGAGGCATTTTGTGGACTCTCGATTGCACCAGCCACGCGTAGCAATACGCAATCGCAGGGAACATCGGCAGCGCAAACTGGCACTGGAGTACGAAGCCAATCCAGTACCTGGCAGCCCGGTAAAGGCTATAGCAAAAAGCCAGCCGGGCCGGTGATTCCACCACCCAATGCACCGATGGATTTGGCAGAGCAACTATTGCGCTTGTTGATTCAGTTCCCGCATTTAGGTAAGGGCCTGAACATCGAACAACGGCAGTTAGTCTTGGCTGCAGCCGAGCAGCGCTCGGCCAATGCATTGATGCTGATGACCGATTTACTCAAGCAATGTGATCAATTGGATTATTTATCCAACCCATCCAGCGCATCCAACACAGAACAGATCCCAGGCGCCGGTGCCTTTGCATTGTTTCAGGAACAACTCTCCCGAAGCGAGTTGGCATCAATGTATGAGGTGCTACGCAAACGGGTGATGGAATCGGATTTGGATGCAGCGGGGGCCGCCGCCGACCTAGACGGCGCCCTAAAAAAGCTCGATATGCTCCAGCTTAAAAATGAAATGACCGCCATTACCCAGCGCATCTCCAGCGGAGAAGCGTCCGACGCCGATCGGGCGCGCTATCGCGAATTGGGCGAACGTCTGAAGTTTTCTTAAGAAAAGCCCCTTAAGATCCATAGGCCCGTAAAAATTACCTGATTTAGCCCGATTTATTGCTGACTCCAGCGTCGGAAAATGCCGAATCGACTATAATCCTCTGTTCAGAGAAAAAATACGAAGTAATTCAGTCACTTGCGTCATTAATTTGAATTTATTGACCTTAGTGGCCCAGGCAATTGGTCTGACCCATTGAAACCAACCATATTTAAGTAAGTGAGCGTAAACCTATGCCAAGCAGCAACATCAAGAAAAGCGCGAAACCCGTGAAAAATACCTCAGCAGCAAGCAAGTCCAAACCCCTTGCCAAGAAAACGGCCGCCCCAGTTAAAAGCAAAGTAGCTGCGAAGGCGCCAGTAAAGAAAGTCGCCACGACAGCCAAAGCACCTGCCAAAAAGGCAGTAGCGCTTAAGTCAAAGCCAGCATCTAAAGCAGCGCCCAAAAAAGCAGCTGCACCTGCGAAAGCAGTAAAAAAGCCAATCGCAAAGTCTACAAAGCCAGTAGCAAAGAAGGCAGCAGCAAAAGTTCCAGCCAAGGCAGTTAAAAAACCAGCGAAGCCAGTAAAGCCAGTAGCAAAGGCCGCTGCTAAGCCTGCGGTGAAGACGCCAGCCAAAGTAGCTGCAAAAGCAAAGCCCGAAGTTAAGTCAGCAGCCAAGCCAAGTAAAGAAACGAAGAAAACAGCCGTCGCTGCAAAAACAAGTAAAGACATTCCCGCTAAAAAAGGCAAAGCGCTTGAGCCTGAATCACCAAAAGCCAAGGGCAAGTCTAAGGCGGCTTCCCCTATTGAGGCCGCGTTAGATGAAGAAGTAGCGGAAGAAGGTAAAAAAACCAAAGGGCGTAAAGCCAAAGCCGAAGCCCCTGCGGCGGAATCCGGCGAAGACAATCGCACCGATCGTCAAAAAGCCAGAGACCGCAAGGCTAAAGAGAAGGCCCTCTTAAAAGAATTTGCAGCACAGCAATTGGGTTCAGAAGAGCAGCAAGAGTTGCGCCGTGCACGCCTCAAAACCCTGATTAAGATGGGTAAGTCCAAGGGTTACCTAACCCACGGTGAAATGAATGACGTGATGTCCGACGAATTGTCGGATGCGGACGCGCTTGAAACCTTAATCGGTTTGCTCAATGACATTGGTATTACCGTATATGAGCAGGCCCCCGATGCAGAAACCCTGCTCCTCAATGAGAATGGCATTTCTGGTGCATCCGATGAAGAGGCAGAAGAAGAGGCGGAAGCCGCTTTATCTACCGTTGATTCGGAGTTTGGCCGCACCACCGATCCTGTGCGTATGTATATGCGCGAGATGGGTACAGTCGATCTGCTCACGCGCGAAGGCGAGATTGTTATTGCCAAGAAAATTGAGGCAGGCCTCAAAGACATGGTGATGGCGCTTTCCGCATGCCCGGTCACCATTGCTGAAATCATCGGTAATGCGGACAAAATTGTTTCAGGCGAGATGGAGATTGATCAGTTCGTTGACGGCTTAGTAGATCCGAACGCAGAAGACATTCAACTCGGACCTGATGAGCCAGAAGAGGATCTGGATGCTGAAGAGGGTGATGAAGAGGGTGGCGAAGAGGATTCTGGTGGCGGTGGTGGCGGTTCAAGCACGGCTAGCGCCAAGCAACTCGAAGAACTCAAGCAGATTTCCTTAGAAAAGTTTGCCATCATCCGCACTCAGGCGGATAAGATGCGCCGTGCCTATGACCGGGACGGATACAACTGCCCTGCATACATCAAAGCACAAGAAGCCATTCGAAATGAATTACTCGGCTTCCGTTTGACCGCTAAGAGCGTTGAAAAGCTGTGCGACACCATGCGTTCGCAAGTCGATCAGGTTTGGAAACTCGAGCGCGGCATCGTTAGCCTGTTGGTCGACAAAATCGGCGTATCGCGCGGTGAAGTATTAAAAGACTTCCCCAAGATGTCCATGAACTTGAAGTGGACCACCAATTTACTGAAAGACAATAAGTCCTACAGTGCACTCCTAGAGCGTAACGTTCCGGCCATCCAAGAGCTGCAACAGAAGCTGATCGACATTCAGACTAGGGTTGTATTGCCGTTGCCTGAATTGAAAGAAGTGAACAAGCAAATGATTGCGGGTGAGAAGCGCGCACGCGAAGCCAAGCGGGAAATGACCGTTGCGAACTTGCGTTTAGTGATCTCGATTGCTAAAAAGTACACCAACCGCGGCCTGCAGTTCCTTGATTTGATTCAAGAGGGCAACATTGGCCTCATGAAGGCGGTAGATAAGTTTGAGTATCGCCGTGGTTATAAGTTCTCTACCTATGCAACTTGGTGGATCCGTCAGGCCATTACCCGTTCAATCGCCGATCAGGCCCGCACCATCCGCATTCCAGTGCACATGATCGAGACCATCAACAAGATGAACCGCATTAGTCGTCAAATCTTGCAAGAGACTGGACACGAGCCTGATGCAGCAACCTTGGCATTGAAGATGGAGATTCCGGAAGACAAGATCCGTAAGATCATGAAGATTGCCAAAGAGCCTATCTCAATGGAAACACCCATTGGCGACGATGAAGATTCCCATTTGGGCGACTTCATTGAAGACGGCAATACCTTGGCTCCAGCCGAAGCGGCATTGCATGAGTCCATGCGCGATGTCGTTAAGGATGTTCTCGATTCATTAACACCGCGCGAAGCAAAAGTATTGCGCATGCGTTTTGGTGTAGAAATGAGCACAGACCATACGCTTGAGGAAGTTGGTAAGCAGTTTGATGTAACGCGTGAGCGTATTCGTCAGATTGAAGCCAAGGCTTTGAGAAAGATGCGCCACCCTAGCCGCAGCGACAAACTGAAGACCTTCCTCGAAGAGGATTGAGCGAAAGACTAACGGGCCCATAGCTCAGTTGGTTAGAGCAGAGGACTCATAAGAAAGAAGCCCTAGGGGTCTTGTAACAAAGACCTCAATAGATTCAAGAGGTTAGTGGTGAATTAGGCGGTATAAATTCACTACACACCGCTTACACACCAGAGCTTTTTTCATGGTGTGTAGTAAATGCGGTTTTAGTGTGGTTTTGAAGTGGTAAACACCAGTAGTAAGGTGTGTAGTAAACGTAAAGTTTTAGGGCCCATAGCTCAGTTGGTTAGAGCAGAGGACTCATAGCGAAAGTTGTGCCTTATGCGTGGAAACTGCATAAGGGATGGTGTCAAATTCGGAGAAAGCTAAATG
>CANHMJ010000085.1 GCA_947461805.1 Burkholderiaceae bacterium | reverse complement strand
TGGCATTACGGTTCGGGGTAATGCGCATTTTGTTTTTAGGGGCGGCCTTGTCCGCCATCAGCAATCTACTATTTGCATGGCTGGCAACGCAAGGCCATGATTTGACCGGATTGGTTTGGGTTATTTCCGCAGACAACCTTAGTTCTGGAATTGCGACTGCAGCCTTTATTGCATTTTTATCGTCATTGACGAACATTCAGTATTCAGCGACGCAATACGCCTTATTTAGTTCCATGATGCTGTTGGCACCAAAGTGGTTGGCAGGATTTTCTGGAGTCTTTGTGGACGCCTTTGGATACCCCGTCTTTTTTATCAGCACAGCCATTATTGGTGTGCCGGTACTCTTACTGATTTGGGTAGTGATTCATTTCAACCTAGTGCAATTCAACAAATCGGAATCGGCGTCGATTCCCATCGACTAAATCGACCAGTTGTAGTCCACGACTAAGGGTGCGTGATCAGAGAAACGCTCTTGCTTATAGATGGAAGTGGTTTTGGCTGAGTCTGCAATCTTCGCAGTAGCAATCTGGTAATCAATTCGCCACCCCACATTTTTGGCATAGGCTTGACCGCGCTGACTCCACCAGGTGTAGCATGCATCAGTCGTCTCGGGCTCGAGCTTGCGATAGACATCAACATAGCCAATCTCATTAAAAAGGCGCGTTAACCAGGCACGCTCTTCCGGTAAAAAGCCCGAATTCTTTAGATTGCCTTTCCAATTCTTTAAATCCGCTTCGTGGTGTGCAATGTTGACATCCCCGCACAGGACAATTTCACGGCCGCTGCGTCTGAGTTCAATCAGGTGGGGCATGAATGCCTCAAGGTAGCGAAACTTGGCCTCTTGGCGCTCCGGCGAACTAGAGCCCGAGGGCATGTATACCGAGATAACCGAGAGGGTTTTATAGCGGGCCTCAACGTAACGCCCCTCGGCATCAAATTCAGGGTTACCAAAGCCATAAATGATGTCATCGGGTTGATGAGGGGTATAGATACCGCAGCCGCTATAGCCTTTTTTCTCGGCACAGTGAAAGAAGCCAAGTAGTCCACCTGGGCGCATCATAGCCTCATCTAAATCGACTTCTTGCGCCTTGAGTTCTTGCATGCAAATAAAGTCAGCTTTTTGCTGGAGTGCCCAAGGAATAAAGCCTTTTTTGGCTGCAGAACGGATACCGTTGAGGTTCGCTGAAATGATGCGTAACATGGAGGCCTATGAACTCTAAAAATGTAAATCAATTCGACTTTATCCGCTTTGCCCTAGAGGCGCACGTTCTATCGTTTGGTGAGTTTAAAACCAAAGCCGGTCGTCAATCCCCTTATTTTTTTAACGCAGGTGGTTTTAGTGACGGCGCTTTACTCGGGGCCTTGGGCAAGTACTATGCCAATGCATTACTCGAATCCGGTGTGGTGTTCGACATGCTTTATGGCCCTGCTTATAAGGGTATCACCTTGGCTGCTGCCACCGCAATTGCCTTAGCCGATCAGAATAAAAATGTTACGTTTGCCTACAACCGCAAAGAGGCAAAAGACCATGGTGAGGGCGGCACATTAGTTGGCGCCCCGGTGAAGGGTAAGGTAGTCATTATTGATGATGTGATTTCAGCGGGCACATCCGTGCGAGAGTCAGTCGAATTGATTCGGGCTGCTGGCGCAGAGCCTGCAGCCGTTTTAATTGCTCTGGACCGAATGGAGCGCTCAGGCAATGCAGTCGACATTGGTAGCTACTCTGCGGTTCAGAGTGTAGAGCAGGAGTTTGGTATCCCAGTGATTGCGATTGCCAATTTAAGCAATGTGATGGATTACCTCGACGCATCTAAGGATCCTGCTTTACAGCAATACCTTCCAGCGGTGACGGCCTACCGCAGGCAATACGGAATTAAGTCAGGGTAAATTCACCTTCAAAAACAGTCGTAGCTGGTCCGGTCATGATGACGGATTGCGCAATGCCGTCACGAACTCCGGGCCATGCTATGGTCAACTTACCCCCTTGCGTCTGAACACTCACCGGCGAGTCAAGCAAGCCCCTTCGAATGCCTGACACCACTGCAGCGCAAGCGCCGGTACCGCATGCCAAGGTTTCTCCCGCGCCACGCTCATAGACACGAAGCTTGATGGTATTGCGATTTAATACTTGCATGTAGCCAGCATTCACGTGCTTTGGAAAGGCGGGGTGGCTCTCAATGCGCGGCCCTTCTGTGGTGACGGGCGCGCTATCCACATCCATGACAACTTGAACGGCGTGTGGATTGCCCATTGACAGTACCCCAATCCAGTCGCCGTGCGCGCCTGGGTTATGGCCAATGGGTAGGGCGTAGAGGGTTTCATGAAACTCGACTTTGCTAGCTACATTTTCGGCTCGAAATGGAATGCGCTCGTGTTCAAAGATAGGTGCACCCATATCTACTTGTACTTGACCATCTGGCAGTGCCTCGAGCGTCAAGACCGTATGTGCAACTTCTACCCGCAGTGGGTTTTTGCTCGACAGTTTTTTATCCAATACATAGCGTACAAAGCAGCGCGAACCATTACCGCATTGCTCGACTTCGCCGCCATCGGCATTAAAAATACGATACCGAAAGTCAGCATCGGGACGGGTTGCTTTTTCAATTAATAGAATTTGATCTGCACCAATGCCAAATTGGCGATGGGCTAGCTGACGCCATTGCTCTTTAGTAATGTTGCTCAGATCCTGATCGATGCCATTGAGCACAATAAAGTCATTGCCCGCTCCATGCATTTTGGTAAAGCGCAGTGTGCGTGTCAAGTCAGTACTCAAGCAGTGTTCCGTTCTGGGCAGTTAATTAATACAAGCTGGCTTCGCCAGGCGGGCGATGCTTAAAGCGTTTATGTACCCAATAGTACTCCGCAGGCCTTTCGCGAACAAGCGCTTCAATATATTGGTTGAGGCGGGCTGCATCGTCGCTTGGATTATTGCTTGGGAAGTTTTCCAGTGGCGGACTAATTCGGCAAACATAGCCACTGCGATTGGCATTTAATGTGGTTGTCATCAAACAGACCTCTGCGCCGCTCAATAAAGCGAGGCGCGATACCGAGGTAATGGTGCTGGTCTGAATGCCAAAAAAGGGAACAAACACCGAATCGCGCGGGCCCAGATCAATGTCGGGTGCAATGAAGATGAAATTACCCGTTTGGATTTCTCGAATCAGGTCGCGCAGGCGGCTTTGCCGCTCAATCGACTTTCCACCAAAACGATTGCGCCACTCAATCATCTTCTGATTAAAAAATGGGTTCTTCATCTTTTGGTAAAGTCCTGCGCCGCCCATCCAGCCGCGTTCTTTTGCCATGACGGAGAGAGCCATAAAGCCCCCCTCTAAACCAACAAAATGCGGATTGATTAATAGTCTTGGTATGCGATCGCCCAGTGGTATAGCGGATTCAATTTCAACCAGGTCTTGAATTTGCTTGCCAGTGCCGAGCCAAATCCGGCTGCGCTCAATGACGCTGCGGCCAAATAATTTCCAGTGTTCCAGTGCAAGGGTATCGATTTCAGATTTGGATAAAGATGGAAAGCAGAGTCGCAGATTGGTTTTGACGACGTGCGCTCGTTCGTTCGGGATATGTGCGGCTAACCAGCCCAAACCATAGCCAATTGGAACAATGCTGGCATAGGGCAAAAAAGCAAACAAGCGCAAGAGGCTAAGCGCTAAAAAATTAAAGATGGTTTGGAACCAGGTCATCTCAAATTCAATCTATTGTGGTGGTGGCTCTGCCCCAAGCGGGTGTTTAAAGCGGTTGTAGGCCCATATAAACTGCTCTGGTGCAATCAAGATTGCCGCTTCGATCGCTGCATTCATCTCATTACAAGACGTGCCTGGATCTTCCGAGAATGCATCAAGGCGGATTGCTTGCATTAGCCAGCCTTGGCCAAGCCCTTTGCGTTTGGCGGTGAACATCACTACTGGCGTCTGGTGTCGATTGGCGAGGCGTGCAGGTAGGGTGGTCGTATAGGCTGGACGCCCAAAAAAAGAGGCCCACATTCCATCCCCTCCGCTGGGTACTTGGTCTGGAAGAATGCCAATGGCCTCGCCCCGTATCAGGGCCCGGGTCATTTGGCGCACGCCTTGCAAATTCGTCGGCACAAAATGCATATTGGGATAGGCTCTGCCATCCTCGATGACGGCGTTGAGCCAGCCTTGCCTTGCTGGCCGATACAAAATGGTGGCTGGAAAGTGCTGTGCGAGTACTCGAGGGATAATTTCAAAGCCACCTAAATGGGGTGTCAGCATCACTAAACCATGCCCCTCATTGATTGCGGCCTCGACTACCTCCCAGTTGCTAATTTCAGTAAAAGACAGGGCTTTGCTCGGATTACGCCAAATCCACAAACTATCGGAAAATAGCATTCCTGAGGCGCAAGCGGCCGACCAAACGCGTGCCGGGAAGCGATTTTGCGTCGCAGCAGAAAAGTAATGTTGCTTAAATAGGTTGCGATAGTGCCGAGATCCAAGAAACGCAAGCAAACCGAGCCCTCCCCCAATAGCCTGCGCAAAGCCAAGCGGTAACGCTGCAATGGTCTGGAGCATGAGCTTAAATAAAAAGGTAGGCACCCCGTCATCATATTCAATCCCTTAAAGGATTGGGCTAATTCTGAATTTTGCCCAATACACGAAGTTCGGATAAAATTAGTGTATCGCCGAGTTAAGACAACTTGCGGGGCGATTAAAAATTCTGCTAAAGCGTCGCCGTTGTGGTTCCTGGCACGTCGAGTTGTCCTATTGATCGTGTTCATTTTGAAAGGAAAAACGCAATGGCAAATGATTATTTCTTCACCTCAGAATCGGTTTCTGAAGGTCACCCCGATAAAGTTGCTGACCAAATTTCGGATGCGATTTTGGATGCTATTTTGGCCCAAGATCCAAAGGCTCGAGTTGCGGCAGAAACGCTTTGCAATACGGGTTTAGTGGTGCTTGCGGGTGAAATTACAACCCACGCCAACGTCGATTACATCCAAGTAGCACGCAATACGTTGCGTGAAATCGGCTATGACAATACGGCGTATGGCATCGACTACAAAGGCTGTGCAGTTTTGGTGACCTACGACAAGCAAAGCCCAGACATTGCACAGGGCGTAGACAAGGCACAGGACGATGGTTTGGATCAAGGTGCCGGCGATCAAGGCCTAATGTTTGGTTATGCCTGCGACGAAACTGCAGAGTTCATGCCTCTACCCATTCACCTGTCGCACCGTTTAGTTGAGCGCCAGTCCCAGCTGCGCCGCGATGGCCGCTTAACCTGGTTGCGTCCGGATGCAAAGTCCCAAGTGACGCTGCGTTATGTAAACGGCAAGCCCGATTCAATCGATACAGTAGTTTTGTCAACGCAGCACGATGAAGATATTTCCCTCGAGAAATTACGTGAAGCGGTGATTGAAGAAATCATTAAACCCGTCTTACCAGCCCATCTGATCAAGGGCGACATTAAGTATTTGGTGAACCCGACGGGCCGCTTTGTGATTGGCGGACCACAGGGCGATTGCGGGTTAACCGGACGGAAAATTATTGTGGACACCTACGGCGGTGCAGCACCCCACGGCGGTGGCGCATTCTCGGGCAAGGATCCATCGAAAGTGGATCGCTCTGCTGCCTATGCTGGTCGTTACGTAGCGAAAAACGTCGTGGCTGCTGGTTTGGCAACGCGTTGCTTGATTCAAATCTCCTATGCGATTGGTGTAGCAAAGCCAACATCGGTCATGGTCAGCACCTTTGGTACCGGCAAGATTCCGGACGAAAAGATTGCTGCCTTAGTTGCAGAGCACTTTGATCTGCGTCCGAAAGGCATTGTCAAAATGCTGGACTTATTGCGCCCGATTTACCGCAAAACCGCAGCGTATGGCCACTTTGGACGTGAAGAGCCAGAATTTACCTGGGAGCAGTGCGATAAGGCGCCAGCCTTACGTGCAGCAGCAGGTCTTTAAGGGCTTTAACCCCCTAGGAAGCAGTTGTTAGGCTGTATCTGGCGAAATTGATTACAATTTCGCCATACTCTCAAGGAGCGTTGCAAGGAACATTGCGAACCAATGATTCCCCAGGCTTGAGGGGGCAAGATCCGAACAGGAATTTGCTTTTTGCAACTGCGCTCGCTAACCCATGGCTCA
>CANHMJ010000084.1 GCA_947461805.1 Burkholderiaceae bacterium | reverse complement strand
TGAGGCGAGCTGGCTAAAGGCTGGCGTCAAGGCCAAGCGGGTGTTACTCGTTGGCCTAGGCGATCCGAGCCCTAAAGAGAGTTTGTCCCTGCAGTCCTACGCCAAACTAGCTAGGGCGACCCTCAAGACACTGAGTGGTGGCGCCATTGAGTCGGCATCGTGGTTTGTACCGAGTTTTGGGGCAAATGCGGATGCCGATACGGTCCTCAAGCAAGTTCGATTAACGGCACAACTGGCGGGTGAGCAAACCTATCGATTCGGTGTTCGTCAGCCTGCCATGAAGTTCAAGGCAGTGGAGCATGTTGATCCGTTTCAAGAACTTCGTTTTGTGGTTTGTAAAGATGCCACAAAGGCAGTCCAAGCAGCAGTGCATCAAGGTGAGGCCTTAGTCGAAGGCATGAACCTGGCCAAAGACTTGGGTAATTTGCCGCCCAATATCTGCACTCCAACCTACCTTGCAAAAACAGCGCAGGGCTTGATGAAGAAAACCAAGCTGAAGGTAGAGCTGCTAACTAAAAAGCAAATGGAAGCGCTCGGCATGGGCTCTTTCCTGTCTGTTGCGCAGGGTTCAGAAACTCCGCCGCAATTTATCATCATGCGTCACAACGGTGGTAAAGCGAGTGAGGCTCCAACGGTATTGGTAGGCAAAGGTATCACCTTCGATACGGGCGGCATCTCCCTTAAGCCTGGTGAGGCAATGGATGAGATGAAGTACGACATGTGTGGAGCAGCATCCGTTGTCGGCACGATGCTCTCAGCGGCATTGCTAGGCCTCAAGCAGAATGTCATCGGCGTCATTCCGACCTGCGAAAACATGCCCTCGGGCAAAGCAACGCGACCAGGCGACATTGTGAAAAGTATGTCGGGTCAAACCATTGAGATTTTGAATACCGACGCCGAAGGCCGTTTGATTCTCTGCGATGCGCTGACTTATGTGGAGCGTTTTAAGCCCAAGGCTGTGATTGATATTGCAACCTTAACGGGCGCCTGTGTGATTGCGCTGGGCGCGGTTCACAGCGGCATGTTCTCTGACGATAGCCACTTACTGGCGGATTTAACCCAGGCCGGCCACGATTCCCTTGATACCGTATGGCGCATGCCGCTCGATGCAGCCTATCAGGAGCAACTCAAATCGAACTTTGCTGATATGGCCAACATCGGTGGACGTCCTGCTGGCAGCGTTACGGCTGCTTGCTTTTTAAAGCGCTTTACTGAAAAGTACCCTTGGGCGCACTTGGATATTGCGGGTACCGCATGGAAAGGTGGAGCAGCTAAAGGATCTACTGGTAGACCAGTACCCCTTTTGGTGAACTATTTGCTGGCCCAGTCTTAAGTTGATATGGCGCGCATCGACTTTCACAGCAATGTTAGTGACAAGCTGGAATATGCCTGCAGGCTGACGCGCAAGATTTGGAGCGCTACGGCCGAAGGAGAGCCTGTTCGTAACATCGTGATGGTGGCAGAAAAAGCTGATCTCAAACGCCTCGATGAGTTGCTGTGGACATTTAGTAAGACTGATTTTTTGCCCCACTGCTTTGGCGATCATGAGGCTGCGTTCGAAACGCCGATCGTTCTCGTGGGCGATACAGCAGCGCCAGACCTAGTGAACTTGCCGCATGCCGATGTGCTCATTCATTTGAGTACGCGTATGCCAAATGATGTGGCGGCATTGGTTGCCCGATTTCCGCGGATTGTTGAGGTGGTTACCGTCAATGATGCAGAGCGCCTTGCCGGGCGTGAGCGTTACAAAGCCTACCGTGATCTGGGGCATGAGCTCCATAATTTTGATCAAGCAAAAAGCTAAGCCACGATGCTGATTCACCCACAAATCGATCCAGTAGCCATTCAGATTGGATCCTTTGGAATCCATTGGTATGGGCTCATGTACTTACTGGCCTTTGCGCAATTTATTGTGCTGGGCCGGTTATGCATCAAGCGACCCTTCTACCAAGCCTTGGGGTGGACCGCTAAAGATTTAGAGGACTTGCTCTTTGCGGGCGTCCTGGGTGTGGTGCTGGGTGGGCGCATCGGCTATTCCCTGTTTTACATGCCTGAATTCTATTTGGCTAATCCGCTCAGCATCTTTAAGGTATGGGAAGGTGGAATGTCCTTTCATGGTGGACTGCTAGGCGTCATTCTGGCCATGGTTTGGTTTGCACACCGCCAAAAAACCTCGTTTTGGACCGTCAGTGATTTGGTTGCCCCTTTGGTGCCCTTTGGTTTGGCTTTTGGACGATTGGGTAACTTTATCAATGGTGAATTGTGGGGTAGGCCAGCGGATGTACCTTGGGCTATGGTATTTCCACTGGTCGACGCCATTCCCCGTCATCCGTCGCAAATTTACCAATTGCTCTTTGAAGGCATCCTTCTTGGTTTGGTCTTGTGGGTCTATGCCCGAAAACCGCGTCGCCTTGGTCAAGTTTCAGGCCTATTTTTGCTTGGCTATGGCATTTGCCGTTTCTTGGTTGAGTTTGCGCGCGAGCCAGATGCTTTCTTGGGCTTACTTGGATTAGGCCTTTCAATGGGGCAATGGCTATCTATCCCCATGATTTTATTCGGTATTTATTTACTAAAGCGTAAATAAGTCGATAATTTTCGCTAACTGTGTCTAAAAATATCTTTTTTTCGATCATTTGTTGCTAACATCTTAAAAAGTAGCTTATTTCACCTAAATGCCTGCTGTTTGAGTGAATTGATCCGAAAAACCCCATTTTTTTGACCTTGTGCAACCTGAGGACGCTTCATGCTGGAATTAATCACCAAAACCCGCCATTTATCCAAAGCGCTGAGCGCAGTGCAGCGTTTAACGTCCGAGCGCGGGGAATCCAATGCGGTGAGCATGGCCAACGACGTGATCGATAACTATCGCAAGCTCACCAAAGACCAGCACCTTAAATTCTTTACCGCCTTGATTGAAAAACTCAGCCCCAATCCGGTGGAGGTGATGGCAGCATCGCAGGCCTTTGCAGCAGAGGCCAGCGCTCGTAATTACATTCGCTTACAAAAAGTATCGGAGTCACCCCGTCAAGAATTTATGCGTCGCTTAAATCGCGGTCTGAATGGCACTGCCGCTGTTGTAGAAATGCGCCGTGATTTGTTGCAACTGCTCGATAAAAAACCCGAACTGGCTGCAGTGGATTTTGACATGCGCCATTTGCTGTCATCGTGGTTTAATCCCGGTTTTTTAAAAATGCACCGGGTCGACTGGAAGTCCCCTGCTGAGGTTTTAGAAAAGCTGATCCAGCACGAGGCAGTGCATGCGATTGATGGCTGGGATGACTTGCGCCGCCGTTTGCAGCCCGACCGACGCTGCTTTGCATTCTTTCATCCCCAGTTACCCAATGAGCCCTTGATCTTTGTGGAGGTAGCGTTGCTACCAGAGGTGCCGCTGGCCATTGCCCCGTTAGTGGATAAAAAAGCCGAGACAGTGACACAAGCCCAGCAGTACAAAGTGGCTGTGTTCTATTCAATCAGCAACTGTGAGCCTGGCCTGCGCGGCGTCTCGATGGGCAACTTTTTGATCAAGCGGGTTGCCGAGCAGTTGCATCAGGAGTTTCCTGGCTTAAAGACCTTCATCACACTCTCACCCGTCCCTGGATTAATCGAATGGATTGCTGCTGGGGCTAATTTAGGGGAGGGCGTGCCGCTTGATCGCATGAAACCTGCATTGAAGGTGAGGCGGGATCAGGCCTTGCAGACTTTGGGCCTTGATGCCCAATCCTGGGCCGAGCGCTTAAGCGGTGGCTGGCACCCTGACAATGCCTCAGTAAAGGAGAAAGACGCACTGCTCTGCCTTACGGCCATTTACTTGGGGCTGGCATCCACTGGGCGCGCAGGTAATCCCGTTGCCAAGTTCCATTTGGGCAATGGCGCCAAGCTGCACCTGATTAATTGGGCCGGGGATTTATCACGCAAGGGCTTGCGTCAATCTGCCGGCATTATGGTTAATTACCTATATGACCTATCGAGCGTGGAAGAGAATCATGAGCGTTTTGTAAATGGGGAAATCATGTATTCCAGGGCGGTAGCCAAGCTCATGAGTGTTTAGGCTCATCACCACTCGCTAGACCGTAAAATGAAGCATTAGTCACCCAGAAAAACCTGGGTTAACGCGTTGTACCAATCAATTGTTTGTTGTGGGGTTGCCATGAATTTGTATTCGGTATTAGAAAAAGGGTTTCCAAAAGATCGCCAGTCTTGCGCCTTAGAAACGCACGATGGTTTGTATTACTCCTGGAACGATTTGGAGCGCGCCACTGCGATGATGGCGAACTTACTCCAGGGTTTGGGCATACCAGCGGGCTCCCGCGTTGCAGTTCAAGTAGAAAAATCACCCGAGGCCCTGTTCTTATATTTGGCTACCATCAAAGCGGGCTATGTTTACCTGCCACTGAACACTGCCTACCAAGCTGCCGAGATCGAATACTTTATACAAAATGCCGAACCCGCGGTCATGATTTGCAGCAGTAAGAATTTTTCTTGGGTATCTAAGATTGCATTCAAGTCAGGTACTCGCCATGTCTTTACGCTCGATGACAACCGTACCGGAACCCTTTTGGAGCGAGCAGCCGCGCAAAGCGATCGCTTTAAAACCATCGCCTGTAGCGACGATGATCTGGCTGCGATTCTGTATACCTCGGGCACTACCGGCCGCAGTAAAGGCGCTATGCTCACGCATAAAAACCTGAGTAGCAATGCCTTGGTCTTGCAGAAATTTTGGGGGTGGAAGAAAGGCGATGTGTTGTTGCATGCCTTACCGATCTTTCATGTGCATGGACTGTTTGTTGCGGCCCATGGTGCTCTGATTAACGGTAGCAAAATGATTTGGCTTCCCCGACTTGATACCGCCGCATTAATTGAGAGCCTGCCGCGCTCAACCGTGATGATGGGTGTACCAACCTTCTATGTTCGTCTCTTGGCGGATAAAAACTTTACGAAGGCTGTATGCGGCAATATGCGCCTCTTCGTATCTGGATCGGCACCGCTCCTAACCGAGACCTTCAATACTTTTAAAGAGCTAACCGGCGAAACTATTCTTGAGCGTTACGGCATGAGCGAAACCGTGATGTTGGTTTCGAATCCATACAAGGGCGCCCGGGTTGGGGGTTCGGTTGGCTTGCCACTCACGGACGTGAAAGTCCGCGTGGTCGATGAAAACAATAAGCCATGTGCAGTCAATACGATTGGTAGCATTCAGGTTAAAGGACCCAATGTATTTAAGGGCTACTGGCGCATGCCAGAAAAAACGGCTGAAGAATTCACCACCGATGGCTGGTTTAAAACTGGCGATGTCGGCCGTTTCGGCGGCGTGGCCAATGGCGCTAAAGTGCCAGACAACTATTTGTGCATCGTGGGGCGCAGTAAGGACTTAATTATCTCGGGTGGATACAACGTCTATCCAAAAGAAATTGAGAGCTTTATTGACGACATGGATGGCGTGGATGAGAGTGCTGTGATTGGTGTGCCGCACCCTGATTTTGGTGAGGCAGTTATGGCTATTGTGGTTGCAAAGCCAGGCGCTAAACTGGATTCAAAAGTGATGATTGATGTGCTGAAGGGGCAAATTGCGAACTTCAAAGTACCGAAGCGCATTGAAATCGTTTCTGACTTACCGCGCAATGCAATGGGTAAGGTGCAGAAGAATATTCTGCGTCAGCAATACACCGCCAAATAAGGCATCAGTCGGTTAAAGCCCAAAGGCCTTGCGACTCTCATTAAACATGAAGGCTGCTAGGAAAAATAACATCCCGCCAAAGACGCGCTTGAGGTTGGCGGTGTTCGTGTTACGCGCAATTTTTGCTCCAAGCGGTGCTGTAAAAATACTTGCCGCCACAATACAGGCAACGGCTGGTAAGTAAATATAGCCCAGAGAGCCAGGGGGTAGGCCAGGCTGACCCCAGCTGCCTATCACGTAACCGATGGTTGCGGCGACTGCGATCGGAAAACCAAGGCCAGAAGCGGATGCCATCGCTGTATGCGTATTAACGTTGCACCAAATCATGAAGGGCACTGAGACGAATGCGCCGCCTGCTCCTAGAAGGCTGGATAAGGCCCCCGTTAAAGCGCCAAATGAAAATAAACCAAGCTTTCCGGGTAGTTGACGTCCCGGCTTCGGTTTTTTATTGATAAACATCTGGACTGAGGTGTAAACAATGAAGAGGGCAAAAAACAAAGAGAGCCAACTGGTTGGAAAGGCATCAAATAATTCGCTGCCACCAATGAGGCCACCCGCAATAATGCCCGGACTTAGCGCAGTGACGAGTTTCCAGTCAATTGTGCCGTGCTT
>CANHMJ010000083.1 GCA_947461805.1 Burkholderiaceae bacterium | reverse complement strand
CTTTGATTTCCATTGCAATGGTTCCGATAATAATATGGGTACTATTATCCACCGCAATGGCAGACTACATGAAGGCATACAGCGTTCATGCGCTTCAGAATCCGCTAATACTCTGAAATGCTACTTGACTGCCCCGCGTATGTGCAGGTTTTCAATGGCGGTGACTAATTTTGCTAGCTTTTCTTTATCGTTCGCGTCTAACAGTTGATTATCCTTTTGGGATTGCAACAAAAACTCGGCCTGCTCAAGCTCCAATACCACTGCCATGGCAAGCCTAGTCTTCTCTTTTTCGCTTCCTTCAATAAGTTGATGCAAATTGAAGTAAAGCGCGGAGAGGCTCTGTTTTTCTAACTCCGGATTTAATGGGAACTTACTTTGAAAGACACTAGCTAAGGCAACTTTTGCATCGCCGACTGTTTTAGCTTGCGTCAAAAAGAACTTCATGTTTTGAATGCGCGTACCGATTTCAAACTGGTACGAAATTAACTGTGTTTTATTTTTTTGTTCAATCTCATGGCTATGTTGAATTTGCTGGAGCATGGCAGCTCCGCCAGTAATAACAACGGATGATAAAAACCATGTGCCTACTGACGAATTCAAAAATTCCATTACTTTAGAAGCTGCTTTTTTTTCGACCTGCTCGGCTTCCTTATGTAGGCTGGCGAATGCCGATTTAGCTGTTGCAAGCTCGGCCTCTAGCTTGACTTTTAAGTCATGTCGAAACTGCTCTTCAGCCTCAATTCTTTTTTTGGTCTCTTCACTTAGCATATTAATTTAATGTGGTTAATTCAAGTTCCTGTATTTAAGCATGAAATGCACTGGCATAAATTGCAATCATCCAAATAGGGGGTGAGACAAAAAACACTTCCATGCGCCCATCATTATTCTGCTTTAATGCTTTTCCCAATTCAGCGCAGATGCGCACGTATAAAGCTATCGATATCATCGATGCATTGGCTTATGCGGCGTCTTAATGCTACAAGCGAGTTGAGTAAGTGCATAAAAAGTCAATTCCATGGGTTAGAGCCCAATCAATATCCCTAATTACAGCACAGTAATCTTGCTCTACCGGCTTTGCATGAAGCAAGGCATAATCTGCGAATTAGCCTAGCCAAATCATTGCATTTGATGCCTACAAGGGGGTAAACGATGCCGCAAACCTACTCAGTAATGACGCGATTAATCCATTGGCTTACCGCCATGCTGCTGGTAGCGTCGCTCGTGCTGGGGTTTTGGATGACTGACCGTTCGGCAGCCAATCTGTGGGATGAGCTGACCAATACCCTGTATTCCTGGCATAAGCTGATTGGCTTTGTCGTTTTGCTAATTACTGGGCTTCGCATCATCACGAAACTGCGCTCTACTAGACCACCATACCCCAACAGTATTTCTCGGGGGCAAATGCAATTGGCGCAGTCGGTTCAGGGGGCTTTGTATTTACTTCTAGTGCTGGTCCCTTTATTTGGCTGGGCCGGAGTTACCGCATTTCCAGCGCTCATTACCGTGGGCGGATACCATCTGCCCGCATTGCCTGGCATACCCAAAGACCAAGCCCTAGCCAAGCAATTGTTTGAGATTCACGGCTATTTAGTACTGGCGCTAATTGCACTTGCCGTAGTTCACATCGCTGCCGGACTACAACACCTGCTCTTCAAAAAGGATGGGGTATTTGAGCGTATTTGGTTTAAGTCTTAAAAATACGAAGATCAGCCATTACCTAAAATAGATGGCCACTTTTTTTGGCCTTCACTTTTAAATAAGCATCGTTGTGTTGATTGGGAGGATAAATGTGAGGCACCCTCTCCACGACTTCAATATCGCACTTGCCAAGAGCACTTACCTTGGCAGGATTATTGGTCATTAACTTTACCCGCTTGACGCCCAACATGCGCAACATCTGTGCTGCTGGTAAATAGTTGCGTTCATCGGAGTCAAAACCGAGTTGTAAATTAGCATCCACCGTATCAAAGCCAGCATCTTGCAATTGGTATGCACGCAGTTTGTTGACTAGCCCAATACCGCGCCCCTCTTGCGCTAGGTATAACAAAATTCCACTGCCCGCTACAGCCATTTCACCAATGGCACCACGCAGCTGATTGCCGCAGTCGCAGCGCAAGGAACCAACCAAATCGCCCGTAAAGCATTCGGAGTGAAGCCGAACCAGAACCGGCTCTGCAGGATTTACATCACCAACAATAATAGCCAAGTGCTCGATACCACCATCGCGGGGACGAAAAGCAACCACCCGAGCATTTTCTGCATTCTCCAAGGGAACGCGCGCCTCACTCACCATCGTCAGTGAATGCGCCGCAATCGTCATATACGATTGAATCGAGCTGGCCTGTACTGCAGGAATATCATCATTGCCTGCGCCTGTAACGATCAGCGCCGCCGGCAAAAGCCGCGACAGCTTGGATAAGGTGACACATGCCTGCTCTAGCGGGTCTGCATCATGAACAATGAGGCTTTCCATGCTTGGCGCCGTCATCGAAGACGAAAGGGGATTGGCTAAATACTCTATTAAGTTAAGCGGCATACCCTGCGGATGTGACAAGACGCTGACCGGACGATCTGATTTATCAATGCCTAATACATTGACTCGCGTACCGGTCATTACCAACTCAGGAGCAGTGCTTCCCAATTGCGTTAACAGCGCCAAATAATCGGCAGTTAAGGCATCGACGGCTAACATCAATCGACTGCTGTGTTCATCGTACACCCGCACTAATGCGCCACGGCGCAGCTCAGAAATAGCGCGGTCAACTTCAATCAGGGGGTCGTGCATCGCCATTATGTATTCAGAATTTGTGCTTGAATGTATTCAAAAATTAGTTTCATTGTCTGGCCATGGAATGAACCAAACACTACAATTTAATTATCCCACCCTATGGTAAATTCGTCAGAGAGGAGTTTTTTTCTAAAAACCGTGAATAAGGCCTTTCCGCCGTGACCTCAATCCCGCCGCCAGTAGCACCTACATCAAACCCGCTCTGGGAGCAGTTTTTGGGTATTTTTTTTACTGGTCAAGCACTCCCACCCTCCCCATTCCAGCTTATTTTTGAGCCCTTGCGGAGCCCGAGGGTAGATGGCATGGTTGTTGTAGGCCAGATTGGCCAAACCATGGATGGCCGGATTGCAACGGTTACGGGTCAATCAAAATACGTCAATGGCCCAGCAGGCTTAACTCACCTCCACCAATTACGCGCACTGGTTGATGCCATTGTGATTGGGGTTGGAACAGCCCTGGCCGATAACCCGCAACTGACTGTTCGTCTAGTCCATGGAAAAAGCCCTGCACGCGTGGTAATCGATCCCCGTGGCCGGCTAACCCACCAATCCCTAGTATGGCAGGATGACGGCGTTCGAAAAATCTGGGTGGTTGCAGACGGGGTGAACGTGCAGCGCTTGCCTCAGGTTGAGGTTATTCCCCTGCCCGCAATCGATGGGCGGATTGATCCAATGCAGATACTCCAAATGCTTTCTGCAGAGGGGCTACAGCGAGTGTTAGTCGAGGGCGGCGCAGAAACCGTTTCGCGTTTTATGGCGGCCAAATGCCTGGATCGGCTTCATTTGATTGTGGCCCCCATAGTGATGGGATCAGGTCGATCCAGCTTCCACTTGCATCCGATTGAACATATGGATCAGGCACAGCGTCTAAAGGTACAGACCCATCTTATAGGTGATGAAATTCTGTTTGATTGTGACTTGCAACAACAGCGCAGCGCGATTACGCCGGTGTGAGGCGTTCTAAGGCAGTAGCAAATTGCTGAGTCGCCTGATCCCATGTCGGTTGCTGGGCGGCTGCTTGCAAGGCGCCGCTGGACAGGCGTGCGCGAGAAGGCGCATCCTCGATGATCGTTTTTAAGGCGAGAGTCAATGCGGTAATGTCGCCAGGACTAACGAGTAAGCCAGCCTCACTGGGTACAGTATCTGGAATGGCGCCGGCGCTTGTTGCAATAATCGGTAAGCCATACGCCATGGCTTCGGCATAAACCATGCCATAGCCCTCAAATAAGGAAGCCAAAACAAACGCATCGGCCCGGGTATAGAGAATATCTAACTCTGAATCGCTTACGGCACCAAGCACATGTACTCGCCCCTCAAAACCAAAACGCGTAATGTCACCGATCAATTGCTCGAACGCCCCAGCATTGCGGGTGGTGTCACCAGCAATCGAGAGAGTCCAGGGCAAATCGGCTAACGGTGCAAGTGCTGCAAGCAAATCATGAAATCCCTTACGCGGAATAATCGAAGCAACCGATAGGAGACGAATTGCATTGCGGTTGCCATTGGTGATCTGTGATCGTTCCCGTTGCTGCATGCTGCGGTCGGTACCAGGCAAAACCACATCAATCCGATCCATTGGCACGCAGTAATGCCGATTTAGGTCACGTGCCGTTGCCGGGCTATTGGCAATGACCTTACTGGCATGGCGAAGCGCCTCGGTCTCGCTCTGCTTAAGTAGTGCGGCCTGATCTTGGCTTAATCCAAACTCAAATGCTAAGGGGTGGTGAATCAGGGCAATTAAAGGATGGTGCTCGGCTACGCAAGCTACTACTTCAGGAAGAGCTCCGAGGGCTAACCCATCGATCACCATCGGCGCTCCCGGGGCGAGCCCCTGCAATTGCTCTCTTGCCTGCTTTACTTGAGCGGGATTTGGGAAGGGATAACCTTCCCCGAGACCAATTAACTGAATATCCCAACCCAAGCTTTTAAGCCCTGCAATGATCCGCCGATCGTAAGCGTACCCGCCGGTTGGAGAATTTAAATCACCGGGATAAACAAAAATCAATTGCTGCATACCGCTAAGGCCCAAGCTCAATGAATTGAAGCCTCATACCAAGCGCGGGCAATGTGGGATTCTGAAATCGTGACACGAATGGCGTGCAGCTCGCTTCCAGGTCGCCCCAACTGATCGGCACGCGCAGCCGCAGCCAATTGATCAAAAATGTATTTCGTTAAAAACTCAGTTGTGGTGTTAACGCCCTTGAATTCGGGGCGATCATCTAAATTGCAATAATTAATGGGTTGCAATGTTGCCTTTAAGACATCTAGCGCACGGCCAATATCAATCACGATGCCATTGGTATCAAGCGCCTTAGCAATGAAGGCGGCATCTACCACAAAGGTTGCGCCATGCAAGGCTTGTGCCGGTCCAAAAACGGCGCCACGAAACGAGTGGGCAATCATGATGTGATCGCGAACTTCAACTGTAAACACGGCAGCTCCTCAAGGGTAACGAATTAAACAACACAGTACATCACTGCGCGGACCAAGTAAGTCCGGTAGGCGATCGGGCAGTTGGGCAAAATCAATGGCGGGGCTTAGCAAACAGTCCAATCGCGCATCACTCAATAATTGCACGGCGGTATGCAAACGGCGTCGGTGCGTCCAGCGTGGCCGATGCGAGGTAGAAATATGCCCTACCTGGCTGGATTGCAGGCGTATCTGACGACTATGAAATGCAGCACCCAATGGCGCCTGAATCGGAGTAGCGCCATACCAACTTAATTCCAACACGGTTGCTTCGTCGCCAGCAGCGGCCATCGCAGTGCTTAAACCGGCCGCACTGGCACTGCAGTGAAACACCGCATCGCAGTTTTGTGGCGCCTCCTCCGGTAAGGAAAAAGCGATTCCCAAGGCGCTTGCAATGGCGGCTCGATCCGGATTGGTATCGATTAAGGTCACCTCGGCGCCGGGCAAATGCCCACATAAATACGCCACCAAACACCCGACAACACCGCCGCCGACAACCGCAATCCGATCACCAGGGCCGGGTGTCGCATCCCATACTGCATTGAGGGCAGTTTCCATGTTCGCGGCCAAAACAGCACGCTCGGCACTAAGGTCATTCGGCAGCACGACGACTTCATCAACGCCAGCGTGATATCGGGTTTGATGCGGTCTTAATGCAAATACCCGCCGACCTATCCAATCGACTGGCCCCGCCTCTACTTCCCCCACATGCGAATAGCCGTATTGCACTGGAAACGGAAAGGCGCCTCCCATCCACGGGGCAGCCATACGGCTGTACTCTGACTCAGGTACCAGGCCACGGTAGATGAGTGATTCGGTACCCCGACTCAAAGCCCCAAACAGCGCACGCACACGAATACCTTGACTAGGCAAAGGATCAAGGGATTCAGAGCGAATTTCAGCGCGTTCTGGCGCAACATACCAAAGCGACTGACTTAGGCTGGCACTGGAAGAATGAACTGCGGCGTGTGGCACAAATAAATCCTAGACGTTGAGTGAAAAAGTGCGCTCTACCCTATACTGCATATGCATTTTGCACAGTATAAGTGAGCTCGAGCACGTCAT
>CANHMJ010000082.1 GCA_947461805.1 Burkholderiaceae bacterium | reverse complement strand
GGTATTACCCAATCCCGCCAATTCCATGGCGCAAGCATCCTCTTTGATCTTGAATGGCCATGACCTTGAGTTCATGAGCTTGCGCATCAATGGCACACCACACCGCCATTTTGAATTAACCCCCGAGACCCTCACAATTCATTCGCTGCCTGAGGATGGCGCAGCGCCATTTACGCTGGAAATCATTTGCGTTTGTGTGCCCGAGAAAAATACCTCCCTGATGGGTTTGTATGTTTCGAATGGCAATTTTTTTACGCAATGCGAAGCAGAGGGTTTTCGAAAGATCACCTACTTTTTAGATCGCCCAGACGTGATGGCGCGCTATCGTGTCACCTTGCGTGCGATTAAGGCGGATTTCCCCATATTGCTGGCGAACGGCAATTTGGTAGCTACCGAAGAATTGCCCAACGGTTGGCATAGCGCAGTATGGGAGGATCCGTTTCCTAAACCATCGTATCTATTTGCCTTGGTCGCTGGCAAGTTGGTTTGCATGGAAGAGAACATTACAACGGGTAGCGGAGCATCGAAGCTATTACAGATTTGGGTAGAACCACAGGATTTAGCCAAAACCCGCCATGCAATGGACTCCTTGATTCATTCGATTCGCTGGGATGAGGCGCGCTATGGCTTGGAATTGGATTTGGATCGTTTCATGATTGTTGCCGTAGGCGATTTCAATATGGGCGCGATGGAGAATAAGGGCCTCAACATCTTTAATACCAAGTACGTGCTCGCTCAGCCCGAGACTGCAACCGATACCGATTTTGCCAATATCGAAAGTGTCGTTGCACACGAGTACTTCCACAATTGGACTGGCAATCGCGTAACCTGCCGTGATTGGTTTCAGCTCTCACTCAAAGAGGGCTTAACCGTCTTT
The DNA here is from genome assembly GCA_947461805.1 of Burkholderiaceae bacterium. Classification (GTDB taxonomy): domain Bacteria; phylum Pseudomonadota; class Gammaproteobacteria; order Burkholderiales; family Burkholderiaceae; genus Polynucleobacter. Next base: position 5,648 of record CANHMJ010000082.1, on the reverse strand, counting down.
CGGGATCAAGAATTTTCAGCCGATCAGATGGGCAGTGAATCGGGTAGGGCGGTCAAGCGGATTGAGGATGTGCGCTTATTGCGCCAACTCCAATTCCCGGAAGATGCGGGTCCGATGGCGCATCCCATTCGCCCCGATGCCTATCAAGAGATTAATAATTTTTATACCGTCACCGTCTATGAAAAAGGCGCTGAGGTAGTACGCATGTATCAAACCCTATTGGGGGTCAATGGCTTTCGCAAAGGAATGGACTTGTACTTTGCGCGCCACGATGGTCAGGCAGTGACATGCGATGATTTTCGAATGGCGATGGCCGATGCGAACGGTAGGGATTTGAGTCAATTTCAGCATTGGTATAGTCAGGCAGGTACGCCACGGGTTCGGGTGCAAACCCACTTCGATGCAAAGGCCCAGCGGTATACGCTGACATTGAGCCAGTCGTGCCCAGATACCCCAGGCCAGAAAGATAAAAAGCCGTTTCACATTCCGCTGCGAACCCAGTTGCTATTTGCGCATGGTGAATCAGTGGATCAGTCATTGCGTGCCGAGCGCTTGCTGGAATTGACTGACGTTACGCAGGCTTGGGTCTTTGATCATGTGCCCAGTGAGCCAGTGCTGTCAATCAATCGCGGATTCTCTGCGCCCATTGTGATTGAGTATGACCAAAGCGAAGCCGACTTATTAACTCTCTTTACTCAAGACGACGATGCCTTTAATCGCTGGGAAGCGGGGCAGAAGTTAGCAATGCAATTGATATTGGCTGGGCGTACTCCAGATGAGGCCTTGCTGCAAACCTATCGCTTGATTTTGCAAGATCCCAAGCTGGATCCGGCATTCAAAGAACTGGCCCTGACGTTACCAGCCGAGACCTATTTATACGAGCAGTGCGCTAGCGTCGAGCCGCAAACAATTCATGCCAACCGCAAGGCATTTCGGCAGGCCTTGGCGCAGCATTTACAGCCGGAATGGCAGCGCCTCTATGCGGCAATGCAAACGCCAGGTGTGTTTGAGCCAGATGCGATCAGTGCAGGTAAGCGCAGCTTGAAAAACCTCGCTTTGGGAATGCTCTTGATTGCCAATCCAGCAGAGTGGGCAAAGCCAGCCCAGCAGCAGTACACGTTAGCGAATAATATGACTGATCGCTACGCTGCACTGGCGCATTTAGTGCAGAACAATGTGCCGGAAGGCATTGCCTGTTTGGCTGATTTTTATGAGCGCTTTGCAGATGACCCATTGGTATTGGATAAATGGTTCGGCCTACAAGCAAGCTGCCCACCTACGAATAACAATCCTGCCAGTAGCCTTGAGCGAGTCACTGCTTTGCTCGCGCACCCAGCGTTTTCATATACGAACCCCAATCGGGTGCGTAGCGTGATTCATGCTTATTGCATGGGTAATCCGGCGGGATTTCATATGCGGGATGGGCGCGGCTACCAGTTTTGGGCGCAGAGCGTGCAGAAGCTTGATGCCATTAACCCCCAAATTGCCGCGCGCCTGGCACGGGCGCTGGATCGGTGGACTGTTTTTGCTGAGCCTTATCGGGGGCAAATGCAAGCCGCTTTGCAAGAGGTTGCTTCTTCGAAGACGCTATCAGCCGATGTGAATGAAGTGATTGTGAAAGCCTTAGGTAATCGCTAATGCCGACCCATGCCTTACAAAAATCCAGTGCCTGATTTGAAACAGGCAAAATAAAGCCATTCTGATTGCAAGATTCCATTTGGAGAATGTATTGACTACCCCAATCCCACTAAAGACCTCCTTTGGTCAGTACCTTGGTCAGTTGCAGTTGCGTGGTGCATCAGTTCCGCCAGGACTACAAGATCTTTTGGTGTCGCTCACCAATACCTGCGCTGCATTAAGCGATGAAGTTGCGCAAGGTGCGCTGATTGGTATTTTGGGGTCTGCCGGAACAGGCAATGTCCAGGGTGAAGTGCAACAAAAATTAGATGTGATCGCAAATGACTTGTTGGTTGCGGGCGTACAGTCGTGCCAATCCTTAGCCGGCATTGCCTCAGAAGAGATTGAGGATCCGCTGCCAGTAGGTAAGGGGGTAGGCGACTATTTATTGCTTTTTGATCCCTTGGATGGCTCATCTAATATTGACGTCAATGTATCGATTGGTACTATTTTTTCGATTCTCAAAAAGCCCAATCCCAATGCGCCCCTGACAACCGCTGATTTTTTGCAGGCAGGGCGCACGCAAGTGGCTGCCGGCTATGTGGTCTATGGGCCACAAACAACCCTAGCCATTAGTTTGGGCGAGGGCGTTGATGTATTCACGCTGGATGCCGTCTCGGGTAATTTTTTACTGATTAAGCAGGGCGTGCGGATTTCAGAATCAACCCGTGAATTTGCCATCAATATGTCCAATATGCGCCATTGGGCTGCGCCAGTGAAACGCTACGTCGATGAATGTTTGGCAGGTAGTGGTGGTGTTAGGCAGAAAGACTTTAATATGCGCTGGATCGCTTCCATGGTCGCCGATGTCCACCGAGTACTGTCACGCGGCGGGGTGTTTATGTACCCTTGGGATCAACGCGATCCGCAGAAGCCAGGAAAGCTGCGCCTGATGTATGAAGCCAATCCGATGGGTTTTTTAGTAGAGCAAGCTGGCGGTACGGTGATTAATGGCGTTGACACTATTTTAGATTTACAGCCGAAGGCCTTGCACGAGCGCGTGTCAGTAATTCTGGGTTCGAAAGAGGAAGTGAATTTACTGCGCCAGTACCACGTCGTAAATTAATACAGTCTAAGGTTTGACCTTACTGGTGAGGTAAGCTAAAGCTTCCTCAACTTGATCAATCAGAATCAGGCACACATCGCCGGGCTCGAGTTGCTCGAGTGCGGTGTCGATCGCCAAGAACTCCCCGCGAATCTCTTGAACGTCTTTTGCTTTGCTAGTGCCAACCAAACCTTCTTGCAACAGTTTTAATACTTCACCATCTTCGCGGCCGCGTTGGCATTGGTCTTGATACAAGATAACGTGGTCAAAGGCATTACCCAGGATTTTGGTCAGGGCGCGGATGTCGTCATCGCGGCGATCGCCTGCACCACTGATCACCACATGGCTGCGCTTTGGTTTCATGGCATGGATGCCATCGACTAAGGCGCGCATGGCATCTGGGTTGTGCCCATAGTCGGCTACCACGGTTGCACCGCGGTGTTGGAAAAGATTAAATCGGCCTGGCGCAGAATCGGCGCTCGAGTCAAACGTTGCCAGTCCGGCATTCACGGCGCTCCACGGTAATCCAAGAGACCATGCGGCACCTACCGCGGCCATCGCATTCTCAATCTGGAAGGGGAGCAAACCCTGGTTGGTGATCGGAATGCGTTTGACTGGAATGCGATGAGTTTCCTCCATCCCTTTGGCGGCAACAATATCTGACCCATCAAAAATTACAACGCGCTTATCTTGAGCGCGGTGCGCCACAATGACGGGGTTAGCTGGATCATAGGAAAAGAACGTAATGTCACCCGGGCAACTTTCGCGCATCTTTACCACCAGGGGGTCCATCGCATTGAGCACGGCAACTCCAGTAGCGCACACGTTTTGGACGATTACCCGCTTCACAATCGCTATATCCTCAACGTTGTGAATAAAATTCATGCCCAAGTGATCGCCTTCACCAATATTAGTAACGACGGCTACGTCGCAGCGATCAAATCCCAGGCCTTCTCTTAATATGCCGCCGCGGGCGGTTTCCAGTACAGCTGCGTCAACATCGGGGTGCATTAAGACATTGCGTGCGCTCTTGGGACCGCTGCAGTCACCGGTGTCAATTCGCCGGCCTTCGATATACACGCCATCAGTGGTGGTCATACCAATGCGAAGACCGGTTTCGTGTATGAGGTGGGCGATTAAGCGAACCGTAGTGGTTTTTCCATTGGTACCCGTTACTGCCACAGTGGGAATGCGGCCATTGTCACCGCCTGGGAACATCATGTTGATGATGTGCTCGCCAACGGGGCGACCTTTTCCGTAGGATGGTTGTAAATGCATCCGCAACCCCGGCGCTGCATTGACTTCGACAATGCCACCACCTTGCGGCTCTAAGGGTTTATAAATTGCCTCACACAGAATATCCACGCCGGCAATATCCAGTCCAATCATCTGTGCCGCAGCAACAGCGCTGGCCGCCACATCCGGATGGACGTCATCGGTTACATCGGTTGCGGTACCGCCTGTACTTAAGTTGGCGTTATTACGCAATAGAATGCGCTCACCCATTTTAGGAACATAGGCAATATCGAGATTGACTGTAGCTAATGTAGCAATCGCAATCGCATCTAAACGAATTTTGGTTAAGGCGGTAGCGTGACCATCCCCGCGCAAGGGATTTTTATTTTCGAGTGCAACTAATTGTTCAATGGTGTGCACGCCATCGCCAATTACTTGGGCCGGCTCACGCCGCGCAGCTGCAACCAACTGATTGCCTACAACCAATAAACGGTAATCTTGACCCGGTAAGTAGCGCTCAACGATGGTTTCGCTACCATAGGCTTGACTTGCTTCAAAGCCAGCGCGCACTTGTTCTTCGCTGCGAATGTTAGCAACCACACCTTTGCCTTGATTGCCGTCTTTTGGCTTTAATACGATCGGTCCGCCAATCGCTTGGGCTGCACGCCAGGCCTCATCGGCGCTGCTAACCACTTCACCTTGGGGAACCGACACTCCAGCAGCATGCAGCAGATTTTTAGTGAGCTCTTTATCTTGCGCAATCGATTCAGCAATCGCGCTGGTGTCGCTGGTTTCCGCGGCTTGAATGCGCTTTTGTTTGCTGCCCCAACCAAACTGAACCATGCTGCCTTCAGTCATGCGTCGATACGGAATGTGGTGCGCGATGGCGGCATCGACGATTGAGCCAGTGCTCGGCCCCAAGCGAACCTCTTCGTATAAGGAGGCTAATTCACTTAATGCGGTTACCAGATCAAACGGCGCCTCATCGCGTGCCGCCTGAATTAAAGCGAGCGCAAAGTCAAAGGCCATTCGACCTACCGCTTCTTCGGTGTACTCGACCACCACTTGGTAAACGCCCGTATCCGATGTTTGAATGGTTCGGCTGAAAGTGACAGGACAACCTGCTTGCGCTTGCAGATCAAGCGCCGCATGTTCAATTACGTGCGCCAAAGAGACCACTTCGGTTTTGCCACTAAAGCGCATAAAGCTCAACTGCGGAAAGCGCTCTCGGAGCTTGACTTCAAATGCTGGTAGCTGATCGATTGCGCGCTCCAAGGGGTCGCAATCAACAATTGCCTCCAGGGCGGTATGCCTGCTCCACAAATTGGGCCCACGCAACATGCGAATCCGAGATACTTTCAATTACGCCTCTGTCTGATTTGCAGTACTGGAGTAAAACGTCTCTGTGCCAGCAAGAATAATATTAAAAGGAATGCCCAAGGCCCACGCTGCTGCAATCGCTGCAGCTAAATTAATCGACTTCCATTGCGTGCTATCAAGAGTGCTCTTCGGATTTTTAGGCAAGTGCAGCACTTGCTCATCGCGCCGCGCAGTCTTTAAAATAATCTCTTGGCCGCGCACAAGTACAGCACGGCCGCCTTGTTTCAGGTGATTTTCAATTAAAGGGTCCGCCTCATTCTGGGAAAAGTAAATCACTTCGCCGTCACACAGCTCAGCCATTTTGGCTACC
>CANHMJ010000081.1 GCA_947461805.1 Burkholderiaceae bacterium | reverse complement strand
GGTACCAATGCAGCAAGCTCGCCTGAAGTGGCGATTTTGTCGACTTGTAATCGCATGGAAATTTATTGCGCAGCAAATGATTTGGATTACACCGACAATCATTTGGAAGCAAAGGCGATTGATTGGCTTTTGGCACAAAAAAACATGCACCACCATGAGCTGAGGCCCTATATTTACTCTGCCAAAGAAAACATGGCAGTAAAGCATGCCTTCCGAGTGGGCTGCGGCCTGGATTCGATGGTGCTGGGTGAAACCCAAATTCTGGGGCAGATGAAACAAGCGGTACAGCATGCGGATGAAGTAGGCACCTTGGGATCCTACCTAAAGCCGCTCTTTAATAAGACCTTCTCGATTGCAAAAGCGGTTCGGGGCAATACAAAAATTGGAAGCCAATCGGTCTCCATGGCTAGCGCCGCTGTAAGGCTTAGTGAGCGTATTTTTGGCGACATCGGCAATAGCAAAGTACTCTTTATTGGCGCTGGCGAAATGATTCAGCTGTGCGCCAATCATTTTGCAAGCCGTAAGCCCAAGCAAATTACGATCTCTAACCGTACCCTCGATAAGGGCCATGAATTAGCCGCTGTGTTTACGCAGCAAGGCATCGCTACCGACGTATTTGCATTACAGGACCTGCCAAGCCAATTGCATCAATTTGATATTGTGGTCTCGTGTACTGCCAGCTCCTTACCCATCATTGGTATGGGCATGATTAAAACCGCATTGAAGGCACGCAATCGCCGGCCGATGGTGTTGATCGATTTGGCTGTGCCACGCGATGTAGAGCCTGAGATCAAATCAATTCGTGATGTTTACTTGTATTCCGTCGATGATTTGGGCGAAGTAGTGCAAGCAGGACAGGAGAGCCGCCTGCAAGCCGTGACGGAAGCAGAATCAATCATTGATCAGGGCGTGAGTGAGTTTTATGAATCCCTTGAGCGCCGCACCGTCGTGCCGATTATTCAGTCTTTGCAAGAATCAACCGAGCAGTTTAAGCAAATTGAATTAGAAAAAGCCCGCCGGCGCTTAGCGAAGGGCGATGATCCAATGGATGTGATGGCGACGATGGCGCAAGCCTTGGCGAATAAGCTAATGCATGCACCGATTCATGCTTTAAAAACATCCCCTGCAAATGAGTTGGATGATTACAAAAAAATGATTTCCAGTATGTATGGTCAAAAATAGGACAGTGAGGCTGCTATGCTCAAAGTAACTAATCTTTTAGAAACCATTGGATCACCGCAGGATTTGCGGGATTGCGATCCCGCGCAATTACCGCAACTCGCCCACGATTTACGTGAATACATCTTAAAGTCGGTCGCTAAAACGGGCGGACACCTGTCGTCCAACTTAGGTACAGTCGAGTTAAGCCTGGCGCTCCACTATGTGCTCAACACGCCAGAGGACCGGATTGTTTGGGATGTGGGCCACCAAAGTTACGCGCACAAGATTTTGACCGGTCGCCGCGAAGGCATGGCCCGTTTGCGCCAATTCAATGGCATATCGGGATTTCCGCGGCGCTCCGAGAGTGAATACGATGCCTTTGGTACGGCGCATTCATCCACTAGCATTTCCGCAGCATTGGGAATGGCAGTTGCGGCGAAGACCAAAGGGGAAGATCGCACCGTCGTAGCCGTGATTGGCGATGGCTCAATGAGTGCAGGCATGGCCTTTGAGGCAATGAATAACGCCGGTGTGCGCAAAGACGTGCCACTGATTGTGATTCTCAATGACAACGAGATGTCGATTTCCCCTGCGGTGGGCGCGCTCAATCGTTATTTTGCAAAACTGATTAGTAGTTCAGCGTATGCAGTTACCAAGCGCGGCCTTGACCGTGTCTTGTCGTATGCACCGCCACTGCGCGAGTTCGCCAAGCGACTTGAAGGGCATGCCAAAGGCATGGTTGGTCCAGCTACGATCTTTGAAGAATTTGGTTTTGATTACTACGGCCCAATTGATGGACATGACATTCATGCCCTGGTTGCTACGCTGGAGAACATTAATAAGCTGGCTAAAACCGAGGGTCCACAGTTCTTACACATTGTGACTAAAAAGGGCAAAGGCTACGATCGCGCTGAAGCCGATCCCATTGCCTACCATGGCCCCAGCCCATTTGATATTGAAGCCGGAATTCAGCCCAGTAAACCGTCCAAACAAACCTTCACCCAAGTGTTCGGAAATTGGTTATGCGATATGGCAGCAGCCGATGAGCGCTTGATTGGGATTACGCCTGCGATGCGCGAAGGCTCTGGTCTCGTGGAATTTGAGCGCCGCTTTCCAGCGCGCTACCACGACGTGGGCATCGCAGAACAACACGCAGTGACATTTGCTGCTGGTATTGCCTGTGAGGGATTAAAACCCGTCGTTGCGATTTATTCCACCTTCTTGCAGCGCGGCTACGATCAGTTGGTGCACGATGTGGCGCTGCAAAATTTACCCGTCGTCTTTGCGATTGATCGGGCCGGCATGGTCGGTGCCGATGGCGCTACGCATGCGGGCGCATTTGATATTGCTTACTTACGCTGTTTGCCTAATATGCTGGTGATGACGCCGGCTAATGCGCGCGAGTGCCGGGATATGTTGACAACCGGCTTCGCCTTCGATGGACCATCGGCGATTCGGTATCCCCGTGGCAGTGGTCAGGGACCGGATGCAGGCACGGCACTCGAGGCGATGGCGCTTGGCAAAGGTCAGGTAGAACGGAATATCCAAGGCAATCCTGTTAAACGCATTGCCTTCATTTGCTTTGGGCCGATGCTGTACACCGCCATGGAGGTTGCTGAGGCAATGGATGCGACGGTGGTCAATATGCGCTTTGTAAAGCCGCTCGACGAAGACTTACTGAAAACGATTGCATCGACGCATGATGGCATCGTGTTGGCCGAAGACAGTTGTGTCATGGGCGGTGCGGGCAGTGCTTGTTTGGAGTATTTAGCAGAGCAGGATATTTCGGTATCAGCATTGCAGATTGGCTTGCCGGATCAATTTACCGAGCACGGGGATATTCCGTCGCTGATGGAGTTGTATGGTATTTCAGCTAAGCAGATTGAGGCTCGGGTGCGCGCCCGTTTTGCGATTGAGGCATGCACGACAGCGCCGTAAATCAAGCCGCTGCACCCTATCGGGATTTATGCACTGACTGCGGCGTATCGCGAAGCAGTGATCCCAAGCGCTGCGGTTCAGCTTGCCAGTTTATTCAGCCCGACTATCCCGGTTTCGAAACCGCAGTGCATGGTCGCGCGCGTAATCTGATCGAATCCGATGAGGTCTTTTTCGGCCCATACCTGAGCATGGCACGGGCGCAGATGAAGGCACCTTTAGCAGGGGCCCAGTGGACCGGCATCATGACGCGCATTGGTGAATTGCTTTTAGAAAAAGGCATTGTGGATGCCGTAGTAACAGTGACCGGTGATCCCCATGACCGCTGGAAGCCAGTACCGATTATTGTGACGAAGGCAGCCGATATGGCGCAGTGCCGCGGCATGCGCATGGGCTACGCACCCGTAGTGCAGTACCTGGAAATAGCCAAACAAGCCGGCCATAAGAAAGTAGCGATGATTGGCATTCCATGCCAGGTGTATGCGGCGCGGGCCTTAGAGCGTGAACTGGGTTTTGAGCAACTCCTGATTGTGGGCTCACCCTGTTCAGACAATACGACGACTGAACACTTCCATCATTTTCTAAGTTTATTAAGCAAGGATCCCGACAGCATTACCTATTTGGAGTTTCGGGCGGATTACAAAGTCGAATTGCGTTTTAAGAATGGTAAAAAACAAGAGATCCCCTTTCTCAATTTGCCCTTATCCGATTTGCCAAACGATTTTTTCCCTTTGACCTGCAAAACGTGTGTGGATTACGTCAATGCCTTATCGGATATCACGGTGGGCTATATGGCCGGTACGGGCGCGCAGTGGGTCATCGTGCGTAATCCACGAGGGCAAGCAATACTCGATCTCATCGCCCCAGAATTAACGCTCGAGCCAGTAAGCAGTGCAGGCAAACGCATCTCGGCAGTAGAAGGCTTTATGAAAAATGTCAAATTAGCCGCTGGAGGCTTGCCCGTTAACCGCATGCCCAATTTTTTACGCCCCATCATGGCCTGGGTCATGCCGCGATTTGGTCCTCGCGGACTCGAATTTGCGAAAGCCCGCGTTGAGATGAAGGGTATAGAGTCGGTTTTGCACTTGCGGCAAATGGCGCCCCACAAAATCAAGAATATGCTGCCTAATCACATCTGGAATTTAGTGAAGCGTTACGGCTTACACCCTGAATCCACTGAACAAAGTAAATCCAACAGCGCACCTTAATTACGGATTTGCTGGCTATTCTGCGACACACTATTTTTTATGATGTGAAAGTACCCATTAAGGTAATCCCTTAGTGGTATTGGAGGACGTGCAGGAAGTAAAAAAACCCTTTATAACGTAAGTTCTTTCACTTACTTGGACCTCTTAACTGCCCTCAACGATTAACGTAAATTAATTCTTTCTGCGTACAAATGATCTGGTGGGACCATTTAACCGAATACCATGAAGCTTCTTAGCTTAGTTAAACTTGCGCGCGAGAAATTGGCTGTAAAAACCCAGCCTATTCCTGGCGCGCCTGATCCAATCAATAATGCACAGCGTAATGCCTGGGCCGATTGCTTGACCAACGATGCGCCGATTGATGCGGGCGCTAATAGCCCAATTGAAACGCATCCCTTATCCAAAGCCTGTACGCCGGAAGAGTATTTGAGTTCGCTGGTCAAGACGATTGAAGGCAATATCTTGCCCCACATCGTCGAGCATCATTTGCAGAGCGATCGATTGGCAAATGGCCAGCTGAATGTCCCAGCACATCCCAGCGTAAGTGAAGCCCATATTGATGCCCTGATGCTCTTGCTTTTGCAAGACGATGCTGGCCCATCCGCACACTACGCGAAAGAATTGTTTGCCCAAGGCATTGAGCTGGAAGAGTTATACCTCAATCTCCTTACCCCAGTGGCTCGCAAGCTTGGAGAGAAGTGGGAAAACGACGAGGCTGACTTTACGCAAGTTACCGTTGCCTTATGGCGTATCAAGCAATTGATGTATGACTTAAGCCCCATGTTCCAAGAGTATGCGGAGTATAAGCAGCAAGGGAAGAGCGTGATGTTAGTGCCCTTGCCTGGCTCGCAACATACCCTAGGTCTTTTTATGGTGTCAGAGTTCTTTGCCCGTGCTGGATGGCGCGTCTGGGGCGAGCTTGCCGCAACCGAAGCCGATATTTTACGCATGGCCAAGACGCAATGGTTTGATGTCGTTGGTTTATCTGCAAGCGTGCGTGAGCAATTTCCGGATCTAAAACGCATGATCACGGAAGTTCGATCGGTATCCTTAAATCCCCATGTGGGCATCATGATTGGCAGCCCGGTTTTTAATCAAAATCCCGAACTGGTTGAGGATTTAGGCGCTGATATGGTGGGCATTGATGCTGTCGATGCCTTAGAAAAAGCCACCTTCCACGTCGAGCAGCATAAAAAGTAGAGCGTGTTTTGCAGGCGATCGGTTGATCGGTGTATTCTGCTATGCCAATAGCGCTGAATACACCCCAACCGAATGGCCAAGCCCCTTACGCTCGAAAAAATACTCTTTAGCCAAGGCTTTGGCACCCGCCGGTATTGCAGCGATTTGGTATACGCCGATTTAGTCGAAATTAATGGCACCCTTGCCGATGATCCAGAAATCAAAATGGATCCAGAGGGCTTGGTGCTACGGGTTGAAGGCATTGATTGGGCGTATCACGAAAAAGCCTATATTGCATTTAATAAGCCAACCAATTACGAATGCTCCCACAAGACCAAGCATCACCCGAGCGTCTATAGTCTCTTGCCAAGGCCGCTAATCGAACGCGGTGTGCAATGCGTAGGGCGCCTCGATCAAGATACGACGGGTTTATTGCTGCTCTCGGACGATGGGCAATTTATTCACCGCATGACAACACCCAAGAAAAACATTGGCAAGGTCTATGAGATCACTGCAGCCGAGCCGATTACGCAAAAGCAAATCGACCATTTACTGGGTGGCGTTGTCTTGGATGATGACCCCAGTCCCTGTTTTGCCAAGGCATGCGTTCTGATGGATGAGCGGCGCTTGGCAATGACGATTGTGGAAGGGCGCTACCACCAGGTTAAGCGAATGCTAGCTGCGGTAGGTAATCACGTTGATCAATTACACCGATCATCGATTGGCGCTTATGCAATGGCAGCGGATTTGAAAGAGGGCCAATGGCGCTGGATCAATCCCTTTGAAATGACACAACTGGCGCAGCCCATCGAATAAGCGGTATGGGCGCTGCCCTTTTTATAGGGAGATACGCGGTTGCAGCAAATGCAAGGTCCTAGCCTACTCAATTATTAAGTTTGTATTCACTAACTTGATACATGATTTCAGCCAAAAAAGAACGCACATTGGCATAGCCGAATGAAGATAGAATGAATGCCCTGCCAAGAAAAGGCATGGTGCCATTAGGAGAATGAATGAAGATCTTCAAAAAATCCCAATCGATTAATT
>CANHMJ010000080.1 GCA_947461805.1 Burkholderiaceae bacterium | reverse complement strand
TGGAAATGATGACCAATCCGGGGTACTTTAAAAAGCGATTGCGTGGCCAAACCCGGCCCGCATTGTGTGCTACCGGAATGACTGCAGCCCCAGTGGCGGTAGCTAAGCGCGCACCCCCTTTTAAGTAAGGCTTATGGGATCCAACTGCAGTCCGTGTGCCCTCCGGAAAGAGCATGATCCATTTACCCTCTTTCAGGCGTGCTCGGCCTTGACTTGCGACAGAGAGAGCGGCAGTTTCGCGCTTGTCGCGATCAATGTGAATCATTTTGAGCGCAGCCATGACCCAGCCAAAAAACGGAATCCACAATAACTCCCGTTTGAATACATAACAGAGCTGCTTAGGAAATAAAGCAATGTAAGCAATGGTTTCCCAAGCCGATTGGTGTTTGCTGAGAATGATGATGGGTTGATCAAGGGCCCCCAACATATTCTCCATTCCCCGAATTTCATAGCGAATGCCACATAGCCATTTGAGAACCCAGAGGACGGTTTTATTCCAACCACTCACAAAACGGTAGCGGGTTTCACTGCGCATAAACGGAAATACCGTCAGGCAAATGATTGCCCAGATCGGCGTGAACACCAGTAAAAAAAGGGCAAAGAGGGTGGAGGTAAGGTAAATCATGTATTCGAGGCAGACCCCAATAGGGATTTAGTAAATGCCATTAAATCGGTATGCACTACGGTACCAGCTGGCAATATGCCTGCGTCCACCGTCTTTTGACCTTTACCCGTGCGAACCAAATGGGGGCTTGCACCTAAAACAGTGGCGGCCTCTAAGTCACGCAAGGAGTCGCCGACAATCGGCACGCCAGTCAGGGGCATGGCGGAATCTGTTTTACGGTAGCGGGATGCAATGTCACGCATTAGGCCTGGCAATGGCTTGCGGCAACCGCACTGGTCTGCATCGACGTGGGGGCAAAAGAAAATACTATCCACGCGACCACCCATGGGAGCCAATAGATCCATCATTTTTTGATGCATGGCATGCAGGTCATTGATCGTAAATAAGCCTCTAGCCAAACCCGATTGGTTGGTCGCTACCGTTACTTGAAAACCGGCTTGATTAAGTTCAGCAATTGCCTCTAAGCTCCCCGGAAGAGGAATCCATTCATCAGCTGATTTAACGTATTGATCGCTGTCAATATTAATCACGCCATCACGGTCGAGAATAACTAATTTAGAGGCGCTGGAGCTCATGCCAAGGTGCCAAGATCGGCAACTAAATTCATTTGGTGGTGGAGTTGTTGCAACAAAGCCAAGCGGTTATCGCGCAGAGCCGGATCTGGATCCATCACCATGACATCGGCAAAAAACTGATCAATTGGCTGACTCAAATCAACCAGTGTGCGAAGCAAGGTAACAAACTGGCGTTGGGTATAGGCGCCAGTCAGAAGTGGAATGGCTTTTTGCAAAGCCCCATGCAAGGCAAGTTCTGCCGGAAGTTGTAAAGCTGCTGCGGAGCACTGCGCTGGAATAGGCGTCGTGGTTTTTTTCAGAATATTACTGATGCGTTTATTGGCTGCAGCCAATTGGGCTGATTCAGGCAAGGCATTAAATTCCCGCACTGCACGCAGCCGATCCATTAGGTCATTGAGCTGTGCAGGATGCTGACTGAGTACCGCATCGATTTCGGCAGTAGTAAATGGCTTACCGGCCTCGGTTTGATCGCGCAAATAGGCACGCAAACGGTCAATCACAAATGCATACATTGCAGCCGCATCGGCTTTTTCTTGCACGCCAGCCTGCTTAAATTGCCCGCGCGCCAGCTCGATGAGCTCAGGCAGGCTGCACGGTAAATTCTTCTCAAGTAGCAGTCTGCAAACCCCCAATGCATGGCGGCGTAAGGCGTAGGGATCTTTATCCCCAGTGGGAGCGAGGCCAACACCCCAGATACCCACTAAGGTTTCGAGCTTGTCAGCAATGGCCAATACCGTGCCCGTCATACTGCTCGGAAGCATATCTCCAGCAAAGCGCGGCTGGTAGTGTTCACTGCATGCCGCAGCAACGTCGGTGTCCTCGCCATCGTGCTGGGCATAGTAACTACCCATGATGCCTTGCAGCTCAGGAAACTCACCCACCATGTCGGTGAGTAAATCCGTTTTGGCTAACTCGGAAGCGCGGGCTACATGTTTTGGATCAACTTTGATGCCTTTACTTTGCAACTCACTTGCGATGGCGGTTGCGATTGCACCAACCCGCTTGGTGCGCTCAAGTTGCGTTCCCAATTGATTGTGGTAAACCACCTTGTCTAAATCAGCAACGCGCGATGCCAGCGGCCTTTTTTGATCTTGCTGAAAGAAAAACCGCGCATCCGATAAGCGGGGACGCACGACGCGCTCATTGCCTTGAATGATGGATTGCGGGGTGGTCGTTTCGATGTTCGATACGATCAAAAAGCGATTGCGAAGCTTTCCTGCGCTATCGGTTAGAGCAAAGTACTTCTGATTGGTTTGCATCGTCAGAATTAAGCACTCCTGCGGCACCTCTAAAAACTCGGCATCAAAATGGCATGCATAGACGGTAGGCCACTCGACCAATGCCGTGACTTCATCCAGTAAATTGCTGGGCATTAAAACGGTATCGCCACTAGCTGCTTTGAGGAGCTCAGTTTCTATATGGGCGCGGCGCTCATTGAAGTTCGCCATGACTTTGTTTTTGAGTAGCTCGGCAGCGTACTGATCGGCATGGGCAATCGTTAAAACGTTAGGGGCTAAGAAACGGTGCCCTTCAGTTTGATTTGCAGCATGAATACCTAGTGCATGAATCTGCAGTGGAGTACTCCCATGCAATGCTACGATGCGATGCGCTGGGCGGGCAAATTGAACGTCTTCCAATGTTCCGTCTGCCTGCTTCACTTGGTAATGCATCATTTTTGCTATCGGTAGCGTTTGCAAGGCATGCACGATGGCAGTCTGCACGGTATCTTGAAGAACGGCACCACGGGCTTGTACATTTAAATAGAGTGCTTCATTTTTGTCTTGCCCCGATCTCTCCAAGCTAGCGATGTCGAAATCAGGATAGCCTAATGCGCTGAGTTTTTTTAACAAGGGTGGCGTTGGTTTGCCATCTGCATCAAATGCAACGCTGACCGGCAATACTTTTTCGCGTACTGGAAAGTCTGCTGCTTTACTCAACACATGGGTAATCTGTACTGCTAAACGGCGTGGGCTTGCAAAGCTGGTCGTGATGGATTCAGAAGTGCTTAAGCCAGCTGCCTTTACGGAGTCTGATAGCGATGCAGCAAAGGCATCGCCAAGTTTGCGAAGGGACTTTGGTGGCAGCTCTTCTGTGAATACTTCAATTAAAAGCGTTGCAGCGGAGGATGGAGAGGAAGGTGTGCTCACAATAAAACCTTACGCAGTGACATGCTGTTGGCACATTGGGAAACCCAATTGCTCACGGGATTCAAGGTATGCCTGTGCTACCAAGCGAGAGAGGGTACGAATACGGCCGATATAGGCAGCGCGTTCGGTGACTGATATAGCACCGCGGGCATCGAGCAAGTTAAACGTATGGGCAGCTTTGAGCACCATTTCATAGGCAGGCAGGGCAAGTGGTACTTCCATTAAGCGTTTGGCTTCGCTCTCGTAGTTGCTGAAATTCGTAAAGAGCATTTCAGTATTGGAATATTCAAAGTTGTAACGCGACTGCTCCACTTCATTCTGGTGGTACACGTCGCCATACGTCACGCCATCGGTCCACACCAGATCGTAGACGTTCGAGCAATTTTGCAAATACATCGCAAGGCGCTCAATGCCATAGGTAATCTCGCCCAAGACGGGCTTGCAATCAATTCCACCCACTTGCTGGAAGTAGGTAAATTGCGTCACTTCCATGCCGTTGAGCCAGACTTCCCAGCCCAATCCCCAAGCGCCCAAGGTTGGGTTTTCCCAGTCGTCCTCGACAAAACGAATGTCGTTTTGTTTTAGGGCCAAACCTAAGGCGCTAAGCGATCCCAAATAGAGTTCGAGAATGTCATCCGGGGCAGGCTTGAGCACAACCTGATACTGGTAATAGTGTTGGAGGCGGTTTGGATTTTCGCCGTAGCGCCCATCTTTTGGTCTGCGGGAGGGTTGCACATAGGCTGCCTTCCAGGGCTCTGGACCAATGGCCCTTAAAAAAGTAGCGGTGTGGGATGTACCTGCACCCACCTCTAAGTCAATTGGCTGCAATAAGGCGCAACCTTGTTTATCCCAATAGTTTTGAAGCGTGAGAATAATTTGCTGAAATGTAAGCATAGTGAGCCAGAACCAATCGATCTAAGTGATTGATTTTACCTGCCAATTGCGGGAGTTTTCCTAAAACCGGCGCCGTTGTAGCAAGGCAAATGCCAGGAGGAAACTGACAAAACTCAAAATAGGCCAATTTCCCCAGACCACAAACGGGGTTTTACCTGTAAAGCCCTGCACCGAAGCGCTAAGGCTTGCTTGGGTCCATGGCGGCAAGGCCTGCAGCACACGTCCATCCGGACCAATTACGGCAGTGATGCCGGTGTTGGTCGAGCGAATGCTAGGAAGCCCGGTTTCGATCGAACGCATTTGCGATAAGCGCAGTTGTTGGCTGGGCGCCTGGGACTGACCAAACCAAGCAAGATTGGTCATATTAATAAAGAGATTAAACGGACTTTCACTATTGCGAATGCGGCTAGCCAGTTCATTGCCAAAGATATCTTCGTAGCAGATGGTAATGGCGGCACCAATGCTATCTTGACCTAAGCGCTCAATTTGAAAAGGGGGTTGCATCAAATTGCCCCGGGCAAAATTACTCATCGGAATTTGGAAGGCATTTACAAACCATTGGAAGCCCGGCGGAATAAATTCACCAAAAGGGACGAGGTGGAATTTATCGTAGTAGTAGGGCGAAGTAGAGGATGGCGTTACACCAAGTGCACGGTTGGAATACTGCAATTGCCCATTGGGGCCGGGTGTAATCCCAATTAAGCCCAACAGAATATTGCTGTGCGTTGCTTGTGAAAATGCCCTCAGCTGAGGTAGCGCATCACTTGGTAAGTCTTTTTCAATTAATGGAAATGCCGTTTCTGGAATCACAATCAGATCGGCCGCTTGTTGGGTGATGGCATCGCTATAAAAGCGAATTTGCTGTGCGATCGCACTCGGATTCCACTTCAGGCTTTGTTCAAAATTACCCTGAATCAAACGAACACTGATAGGCGTGCCAATTGCTTCAGTAAACCGCAATTGATTTAGGCCCAGCATTAACACCAGCAACAATCCAATCGGAATAGTGATTCGCACAAGCGATTCACGCCATCGACTTAATTGCATCGATGTCCACACCACTAGAAAAGTAGACCCCAAGCCACCCAGTAGTGGCGCAATCGCTGCAAAGGGGCCATTGACTTGAGCCTCGGCAAAGCCGACCCACGGAAAGCCACTAAAGAGTTGGCCGCGGAGGTATTCCATGAGAACCCAAGCCGCTGCCATAACGGCGCTGCTGAGAATCATATTTTGATGCTGTAACTTTTTACCGAGGGCGCTGGCCAAGCCAAAAAAGAGTGCCATGTAGGCGGAAAGTAAAACCACAGCAGCAACCGATAAGGCAGCATTCATGCCGCCGATATCATGCAAGCTAATGTAAATCCACCACAGGCCAACGATAAAGTAAGCAAGGCCAAACAAAAAACCACCAGCAAAGTGCGGCAGAAATTGAACTGTATTGATTAAAGAGAGTCGCCACCACAAGAGGCTAAGCAACGGTATTTGCAACCAGCCGCCCCAAGGGAGCTCGCCCGCAATGGAAACGCCAATGCCAAGGGCAATGCAGTAGAGCCAGTGTGTGTAGTGAGTAACGCCGAGCGCGTCCTGACTGATCAAGCCTTGCCTTACGTTGATACGGGCATTTCAGATGCCAAGCGCCTTGCTAGCAATACATGAATTTGCCGCGGATCGGCGCGCTGCACTTCAAACTCGATGCCCTCAATCCGCACACGTTCACCCAGCTTGGGCACGCGACCTAAATGGTGGGTAATTAAACCTGCTACGGTTTCTACTTCATCGTCATCGAACTGCGTACCTAAGGCTGCATTCAGTTGCTCGAGTTCGGTAATGCCTTTGAGGCGGGTATCGCCATTGGCTAGTAGCAGAACGTTATCGGCATCCTCATCAATGTCGTGCTCATCCTCAATATCACCAACAATTTGCTCGAGCACGTCTTCAATCGTGATGATGCCAGCTACATTGCTGTACTCATCCACCACAACGGCCAAATGATTGCGGTTATCGCGAAAATCCCGCAACAAGACACTCAGGCGCTTTGATTCTGGAATAAAGACGGCAGGCCTTAACCAATCACGCAATTGAAAGTTTGCTTCACTGGCATGGCGTAATAAGTCTTTGGCAAGCAAGATGCCAAGGACGGTGTCTTTGCTGCCTTCATAAACAGGGTAGCGCGAGTGAGCTGCGGATATAACGGTTTGAATCACTTCTTCGACCGAGGAGTCGATATCAATCCAGTCGATTTGCCCGCGTGGAACAAGGATGTCCCGGGCACACAATTCACCGACTTGAAAAACCCCCTCAATCATCGAAAGGGCATCTGCATCAATGAAACCCTCTGTCTGGGCGGCACGCAAGGTTTCAATTAATTCCTGGCGTCGCTCCGTTGCGCTGGTG
>CANHMJ010000079.1 GCA_947461805.1 Burkholderiaceae bacterium | reverse complement strand
GGTTCCCACGCCAAAGCGGGGCTAGCAGCAAAGCCGGCAACGCCAAAGGCAATGGCCGTGGACAGCGCGGTGCGTTTAATCGAGTGGTTCATGAATGCTCCTCTAAGAATGGACATTCATAGTCGCAATTTTTTATTAAAGCGGAAACGGTACTTACCCTAGGACCCCAGACATGCTGCTTTTTAGGGAAATTCAGCAACCTCATGCCGATGCCGTGGGGATTGCAGGGCAGTGATGCGTAAGCCCAATTCCTTGGTTTTTTTAAGGGTTTTTCGAATGATCTTGTAAATATCCAAATCAAACTCCGGCCGGCCATCGCCCAGCAATTCCTCCACTTCAGCCAAATTGGCGGCAGTGCCTAGGTAGCACCAGTGGTCAAACAGATGCAAATCAGCACCTTCTTGGACTGCGATCGCACCCTGGTATGGCCAGGAATCCACTTTCAATTTGAGTAGCGCCGTTTTGACGCGCAAATTATGAATGACCGCCGACTCGGCGCCGATACAAGCGCCATTGCATTGCTTCACATGAAAGCCAAAACAAGGGCCCTGCCCTTGCCGCTTCTCTAAACCCAAGATAGCCTCGCACAGTTGATTCTTTTTGGCAATCGACTGCAAGCTCGCCAGCGCATCCCGCTTGGTATAAAAAAGGCCATACAAGTTATCTTGTTTGCCGGGCTCTAAATCCTGGTGATTCACGAGCTGTACTTGAAGATGATCAGCGGACTCGATAATCTGCCATGCGCATAGGTCTTTGGATCGGCGCAGCTTAATATTAAAGGTCGGTAGCTTTTCTTTAATGAGGCGTGACTCCAAAATCAGGGCGCCAAATTCGCCGGCCGTTTCGATCCAATCAATATCACGGACCTGCATGGCGATTTTCATTTCTTTGCGGTTTGTCAGCGCTGCATGAAAGTGCCCTTTCACGCGCGCGCGCAAATCAATGCTCTTGCCGATGTACAGAGGCTGTCGATTTTCTGCGTAAAACATATAAACGCCGGGGCGACTCGGAATCTCCTCTACCAGCGCCTTGTCTATGTGCACTGGCAAACTCGAACTGCCCAGCAAATAATCTACTTCGGCCTCTAATCGCTCTGGCCCGAAGAGGCGAATGCACTCTTGCCAAAAGTCGTAAAGCAGCTTGGCATCATCCAGTGCGCGATGCCGACTGGCAACGTGTAAGCCATGTACCTGAATTAAGGTATCCAAATTATGGCGAGCTTGATTGGGAAATAAACGCCGCGATAGTTTGACTGTACAAAGTACCTTGGGTGAAAACTCAATGCCCACTTTCTTAAACTCAGCCTTGATAAAGCTGTAATCAAAACGGGCATTGTGGGCAATGAAGACCTTATCTTTAAGCTCCATATATAAAGCATGTGCAATTTCAGCAAACGTTGGCTGCGTGGCCACCATCTCGGGGCTGATGCCAGTCAGATTTTGAATGTTTTTTGGTATATAAGTTTCAGGATTGACTAAGCGCGACCATTCCGATGCGCCATCAGAGTCGAGCGTGAGAATACCAATCTCGGTTATGCGGTCGAGCTCTGCCCGAGAGCCCGTGGTCTCAATATCAACAAAGGCAAAGACCGAGTTAGTTTGGGGCATGAATAGTAAATCCTGCAAGTGTGCGGCAAGCACGATTTATACCAAACAATCCCCTTCTTCGTGTAGCGATGGACACATCAAGCCAAGCGCAGCGGTAAATGTGCGAGTAGTTCACCTTGGCTGATGGGCTGTGTTTTAAAAAGTATCCTAGAATTACACCATTGCAATGCATCACTGCAGCCTTTTAAATTGAGAGTGGAATCCACCATGGCCCCTTGGAAAGCAGCCCGCGCTGGCGATCACCTGGATCAAATCGATACGCCAGCCTTGATTCTGGATATGGACGCCTTTGAGCGCAATCTAAGTCTCCTGCAAAAGGCGCTATCGAGTAGCGGTGTTCGCTTACGCCCCCATGCCAAAAGCCACAAGTGCCCTGAGATTGCATTGCGCCAAATTGCAGCGGGCGCAGTCGGTATCTGCTGTCAAAAAGTCAGTGAGGCGGCCGTCTTTGTCGACGCAGGCGTACAGGATATTCTGATCACTAACCAAGTGGTCGGAGAAAAGAAAATAGCACATGCACTTGATTTGGCTGAGCGAGCACGCATTGGTATTTTGGTTGATCATGAGGATCAAGTAAAGGCCTTCGCACAAGCCAGCGCTACCCGCAAAATCAACATTGATGTCTATATTGAAGTGGACGTAGGCATGGGTCGCTGTGGCGCCACATCGATTGAGCAGGTAGTTGCTCTGGCCCGTCAAATTGATCAAGCGCCCAACTTACATTTTATGGGCTTACAGTGCTATCACGGTAGCGCACAGCACTATCGCCTGCCGAATGAGCGGCAAAGCGCAATTGCAGCCGTGTGCGCAAAAGCAGCTGAAGCGAAAGCGGCGGTTGAAAAGACGGGCATTAAGGTAGAGCGGATTACGGGCGCTGGTACTGGCTCAGTCATGCTGGAAGGAAGCTCATCGATTTTTAATGAGGTGCAAGCAGGCTCCTATATTTTGATGGACCGTGACTATGCCAAAAACCAACGAGATGCACGTGACTTAGCGTTTGAGCACGCCTTGTTTATCAAAACAGCCATACTCAGTCACCCAAGCCAGGGTCGCGCAGTAGTCGATGCGGGCCTAAAAGCATCGAGCGTGGATTCTGGAATGCCCTTGGTCTGGCAACGCACCGATGCAAGCTACCTCAAAGCCTCGGACGAGCATGGCGTGCTCGAACTCACCACAGACTCACCGCTCAAGCTTGGTGATGCCATCATGCTAATACCCGGCCATTGCGATCCCACCGTCAATTTATACGACGACATCATTTGCATTCGGGGAAATACGGTTGAGGCTATTTGGCCGATTGCGGCGCGCGGCGCTTTGTTGTAGAAACGCCAACGTATTACTAAACCCATTGAGCCCAAGACGACACTTTCTTTGCGCCTGTGGTCTTTTCTTTTTATATGGGGCAAAACCATCACACGCACAAGGAAGCCGCATGGATTTCACTAACCCTAAAACGATGGGCGATTGCTGGATTGTGAATGATGGCGTGATGGGCGGGATGTCGCAATCCGCTCTTCGCCAAGATGCACAAGGAATGTTTTTTGAGGGTCTGGTTTCGCTTGAAAATAACGGCGGCTTTGCCTCCATGCGTTCAATGGTTCAATTTCCTCAAGGAACTCAACTACTTGAACTAGTGGCTAAAGGGGATGGTAAGCAATATAAGCTGGTCTTGCGAACTGCGTTAGCGCCACGGGTGAACTATGCAGCCGATTTCATTGCTGAACCGATTTGGCAAACGCATCAATTTAATTTAAATCAATTTAAACCCACCTTCCGCGGGCAAGCCATTAATGCACCCACCCTATCCTTTGCTGATGTGGTTGAGTTTGGTATTTTGATATCAAATAATCAGGCTGGACGTTTTGCGATTCAACTAAAAACACTTCAATCTGCATAAAGCAGAACGATAGCCTAAAACTGCCTTACCCTGCATTGCCATGCGTTGCGCTGGCAATTCTTTGGTCAATCTATCCAAGCTGGATGTTTAGCCATGACGGCATTGAATAGCTCCGATTGGACATGCTTATCCAGCCATTTTTTTAGGGCTGGGAGCGGCAATTGCTCAAACTGCAGAGGATTGACCATTGAAAACTGCCGAATAAATGGAAAGATGGCAACATCAATCCAATGCTGCTTATTTCCTAAGACATAGTGATTGGACTTCATAGCCTCATCCAGCGGCTTTAGCATCAGCGCTATTGCAGCATCAAACACGTCGTCTTGATTTAGCTTGGGATGCCGATTTGGGTACTTGTATTGATCAAGCAATACCTTAAATGGACCATCATTTCGTTCAATCCAAGTTTGAGCAGTAACGTCATCCACCTCACCCCAGTTATTGGGGTCAGATTGCCGCAATGCCCACCGCATAATCTCTATACTTTGATCCAGAACAAGATCACCCACAATGAGCACGGGGACGGTCCCTTTTGGGGATGCCATCAACATCGATGGCGGCTTATTACGCAATTCAATCTCCCTGTGCTCAACCTCAATACCGGCGTATTTCAAGGCCATACGAGCGCGCATTGCATAGGGGCACCTGCGATAGGAGTACAAAATGGGCAACATAGATTGAGGGGGTTACGTACCTAGCGCGATTGGAGCGTTGCCACTAGAAACAAAAAGAAATTGCCATTAGTTTAAAAGCACGCGTAACGCAGCCTGCTCGGATTCTGGTAGATTTAATTTTCGTATCTCCGCAAAAACTTCATCTGCGGGCATCCCTTTCAATGTTTCGCGCAATCGACTGATGTCGATGGCGGCAGTGTGTACTAGCTTTTCAATGGAAAAATCGGCGGCATGGCGAGACATGGCACGGCTTTTCATGAGCGCAAACTGCTTTTCTGAAATGTGCAAGCGAATCCGCTCTTGCTCTAACTCTTCCTCCTCTTCTTTTGACAATACGCCATCCTCAAGAGCTTCTTCAATGTCATGAATCATCTGCTCACGCTGTTGCTGCAATTGATCGGAAAACGCAGAGCCCAAAATTCCGGCTGGCAAGGCAACAATACCAATACCCAACAGCGAAAGTACCATCGTGAATGCCTGACCAATGTGCGTCACTGGGGTGATATCGCCATAGCCAACGCTCGCCAAGGTAATCACAGCCCAATACAGTGCCCGTACCATCGTGTCGAACTTGTCTGGCTGCACTGGATGCTCAACCGTATACACAATGGCGGCTGACAAAACGGTAATCAACACCACGATAAACATAGCCGACATAAAGGCCGCCCGCTCACGCCTCATAACCGATACAAAGGTGGAGATGGCTGAGTTGTATCGTGTCAGTTTTAAAATACGCAGAACTCGGAAAACCCGTATAAAACGCAGATCGACTGTAATCAAAAATTGCAAATAGAATGGCAAAATTGCGATCAAATCAATAAGTGAACTGGGTCGTTTCGCCCATGCCCATCGGCTAGTGTCATTTTCTGAACCTTCTACACTGCCTTCTGGCGACGAATAAAGACGCAATAGGTACTCGACTGTAAAAATAAATATAGTCAATAAATTAAAATAATGAAATTCATTCTTGAGCGGCTCATAGATTGTAGGGACCGTCTCCAGAAATACAGCAATAACGCTGGTGATAATAAAAAGAACAAGAATAAAATCAATCTGCTTATGCAGGCGGCCAGATGTGGGCGTATCGTTCATCAATGCATATATTTTTTGACGCGGAGTCTTACCTGCATTGGCTCGCCGAAAAGCGCTGACTGCAGGAATAATATCCCTCAATAGTTTGAGTAAGCGAAGTAAGCGTAAGGCTCTGAGAACGCGTAAATCCAAATTGATCAAACCCAACATTTGCAGCCAATACGGAAAAATGACCAGTGCGTCAATCAGAGCAAATGGTGTTAATGCGTGACGCACCGTTGCAAACCGTTTCCCTGCGAAACGTGGATCTCCACTTGCTGCAAACAGCCTTAGCGCGTATTCAGCAGTAAAGATATAAATCGATAAGCGATCAAATAGATCATATGATTCTTCATGCCCAACGTAAAACGCTGGAATACGCTCCAATACCAGAGCAAAGAGATTTGCAATGATGAGCCAGGTAATGAAGGATTCAAAACGCAAAGAAGAGGTGTTCTTATGCTCAGTGTCGCAAAAGTGACGGTATGCGGCCGCTCGGGCAGATGCAATAAAAGACATATTGGTTTTGTGGATATAAGTTGAGTTGACAATAAGCACAAAAAAAGGATAGGTCAACCCCCATTGCGCGTCTATACACAATAAATGAACTTATTTACAAACCACAGACTTAAATTAAAAGTTTATCTAGGGTAATCCCCCACTTAGATCCAATCGGCGACGTACTTTTGCTCCGCTTGATCCGAAGGCTGGGACTAATTAGAATTAACTTGCGTTTTAACAGCGCATCCATAGACTGAATTCGATGTTTGCTGCGCGACATTGCAACAGTCCATTGAAATAAAATAGCTACCTAGGCATCCATTTTTTTAGCCAACAACACAGCCGACCCAACTGAGAGCGTTAATCCTAAAGAACCATGGCCCGCATTAACCCAGGCGTTTTCAAATCCAATGCGCTGGATGTAGGGGATCCCCGAGGGTGAGCACGGCCTTAACCCAGCCCAAAGCGTGTATTGGCTTGGATCAATAGCCCCAGGAAATACTCTTTGTGTATCGGTAACCAGCGATGCAATTCGGTTTTGATCGATTGTGAGATTGTTCCCGCGAATTTCAGCAAAGCCCGCAACCCTTAAGGTATTGCCAATGCGAGCAAAGACCACTTTTCGGTTTTGATCAGTAATCGAACCATTGGGCGCACGGTCTCGATTCACAATGGGGAAACTGACGCTATAGCCTTTAATTGGCTCAATCAGCAATTCTTGATTGAGCTGTTGCAACACGGCATTCGTTTCATTGCCAGCAGCCACTACAAACTGATCGGCAGTAATTTCACCTGTACTTGTCATAATTGACGCAATCCGATTACCCTTAACATTAAAGTGCATAAGGCGGGCATCATACATTTCCTCCACATCGGAGTTTTTCAGAATCAATTG
>CANHMJ010000078.1 GCA_947461805.1 Burkholderiaceae bacterium | reverse complement strand
TCCGGCTTTTTCTAATACCGCAGTCATGCGTCCAATTTCTTCAGCCACTTCCTCTGGCGTACCATCGGACTCACATAGCAAAATAGCAACGGCGTCTAAGTCGTAGCCAGCGTGCACAAACTCCTCGACCGCACGGGTCGTCGCCTTGTCCATCATCTCTAGACCGGCCGGAATAATGCCGGCGGCAATAATGGCTGCAACCGCATTGCCCCCTTTTTCGATGTCATCAAAACTGGCCATAATGACTTGGGCTAATTTGGGTTTTGGCACGAGTTTGACGGTCACTTCCGTAACGGCTGCCAACATACCTTCGCTACCCATCACGATGGCGAGTAAATCAAGTCCCGGCGCATCAGGCGCTAGACTCCCGAATTCGACAATTTCGCCACTCATTAAAACGCCACGGACGCGCAACACATTGTGGAGGGTTAGTCCGTACTTTAAGCAGTGAACGCCGCCCGAGTTTTCATTAACGTTGCCGCCAATCGAGCAGGCAATTTGCGAGGATGGATCGGGGGCGTAGTACAAACCCAAATGGGCAACCGCCTCGGAGATTGCCAGATTCCGCACACCAGGCTGCACAATCGCAGTGCGTGTAAATGGGTTGATGTCCACAATCTTTTTGAGCTTTGCGAGTGAGAGAACCAGGCCTTGTGAAATGGGCATGGCACCGCCCGATAAGCCGGTACCAGCACCGCGAGGCACGACAGGGACATGCATGGCATGACAGACTTGCAAAATACGCGATACCTGCGCCTCGTTTTCCGGCAGAGCAACCGCCAAAGGCATGCGTCGATAGGCCGCTAAACCATCACATTCATAGGGGATTGTGTCCTCGGGCTCCCATAAAAGGCCATCTTCAGCCAAGATGGGCCTGAGGGCTGAGACCAATTTGGCCTGCAAAGCCTGAATTTCTAAGAGATCGGATGGAGGGGCGACAGTGTTCATCGTTCCATTTTAGCCATTTACCTATAATCAGTTCATGGGAAATCGACTTTCAAAAATTACAACACGAACCGGTGATGCCGGCATGACGGGTTTGGGCGATGGCAGCCGGGTTGAAAAGGACCATTTGCGCATTTGCGCGATGGGCGACGTAGATGAGCTCAACTCCGAAATTGGGGTTTTGATGACCGAGGCCATCCCGGAATCGATTGCCAGTGAAATACAGACGCTCTTTTTGCGGGTGCAGCATGACTTATTTGATTTGGGTGGGGAGTTGTGTATACCTAATTACACCTTACTCAAAGCAGAGCAAGTGGCGCAGTTGGATGCTTGGCTAAAGCACTACAACGAAACGCTCCCCCCTTTAACTGAATTTATTCTTCCAGGCGGGACTCGTGCTGCTGCGCAGGCCCATGTGTGTAGAACGGTTTGTCGTCGCGCCGAGCGATCGATCGTCAAGCTCGGTTGGCACGATACCTTGCACGACTCGCCGCGTCAGTACGTGAATCGCTTATCGGATTTGCTGTTTGTTTTGGCGCGGGTCTTCAATCGCGCTGCTGGTGGGCAGGACATTCTCTGGAAGAATCAGAATAAATCCGATTGATCCAGAGTGATCGCTGCCGGTTTAGCCGCGTCGACGTTTCTTAACGGCTTGCGCTAAGCGCTCTAAAACCCGTACAGAATCATCCCAATTGATGCAGGCATCGGTAATGCTCTTGCCGTATTCAAGGGCGCTAGCATCATCTTTTCCAGGAGTAAATTTTTGGGCGCCGCCGTTGAGGTGACTTTCAATCATGACACCAAAGATGTGGCGTGAGCCAGATTCAATTTGTTTTGCGATGTCATCGGCAACGGTAATTTGACGCTCGTGTTGTTTGCTAGAGTTGGCGTGCGATAAGTCAACCATGAGGCTAGCGGGCAGTTTTGCTGCCTCGAGCTCCTGACAAGCAGCGGTCACGAATTTCGCTTCGTAGTTTGGCTCTTTACCGCCGCGCAGAATGACATGGCAATCTTTGTTGCCGTTGGTTTCAACGATTGCAACTTGACCATTCTTGTGCACCGATAAAAAGTGGTGCGCCCTGCGCGCTGCCTGAATTGCATCGGTGGCAATGCGGATATTGCCGTCCGTGCCGTTTTTAAACCCAATGGGGGCGGATAAACCAGAGGCGAGTTCGCGGTGAACTTGGCTCTCGGTGGTGCGAGCACCAATGGCTCCCCAGGAAATTAAATCGGCGATGTATTGCGGCGAGATGACGTCTAAAAATTCGCTACCCGCAGGCATGCCCATGCGATTAATTTCCATTAACACCTGGCGTGCAATTCGCAGTCCTTCTTCGATGCGGAAACTTTCATCAAGATACGGGTCGTTAATTAAACCCTTCCAGCCAACGGTAGTGCGGGGTTTTTCAAAATAGACCCGCATGACGATTTCCAATTCACCCGAAAAGCGCTTGCGTTCGGCCAAGAGACGCTGGCAATACTCGAGCGCTGCACTAGGATCATGAATAGAGCACGGGCCAATGATGACTAAAAGTCGATCATCTTTGCCATGGATCAAGTTACGAATTTTGCTGCGCGTTTGGCTGATTAATTTTTCAATCGCTGTTCCAGCAATCGGAAAAAAACGAATCAAGTGTTCTGGCGGCGGCAATACCGTAATGTTGTGAATACGCTGGTCGTCGGTATCCGAGGTTTTATCCACGCTGGCATACCAGTTTTCGGGGGTGATGTTGGTTCGATTACTCATGGTCATATTTTAAGCTGATTAGGCCGTGCCCCCTACAGTCATGCCATCAATCCTTAGGGTTGGCTGGCCGACGCCTACTGGCACGCTCTGGCCCTCCTTGCCGCAAACGCCCACCCCACTGTCCAGTTTGAGGTCATTACCAATCATGGAGACCTGTTTTAAGGACTCTGGGCCGTTGCCAATAATCGTGGCGCCCTTAACGGGGTATTGAATTTTGCCGTTTTCGACCCAGTAGGCCTCCGATGCAGAAAAGACAAATTTCCCGCTGGTAATGTCCACCTGCCCGCCACCAAAGTTGACCGCATACAGTCCGCGTTTGATGCTGGCCAGGATTTCTTGGGGATCTTCTTTGCCGGCCAGCATGTAGGTATTGGTCATGCGTGGCATGGGTAAGGAGGCAAAACTCTCGCGCCGACCATTGCCAGTCGGCGGCATTTTCATGAGCCGGGCATTCAAAGTGTCTTGAATGTAGCCTTTAAGAATGCCATCCTCAATCAAGGTAGTGCATTGGGTTGGCGTGCCTTCGTCATCAATATTCAGGGAGCCACGTCGCCCGCTGAGGGTGCCATCGTCGACAACCGTAACTCCCTTGGCAGCCACCCGTTGGCCGATACGGCCTGCAAAAGCAGAGGATCCCTTGCGATTAAAGTCACCTTCCAGGCCATGACCAATGGCTTCGTGCAACAAAACGCCGGGCCATCCTGGCCCCATGACAACGGTCATCGGACCGGCAGGAGCGGGGCGTGACTCTAGATTGAGTAGTGCGCTATCGACGGCTTCATCTACCCAGTGGTTAACTAGGTCGGATGTGAAATATCCGTAATCATGGCGCGCACCGCCACCTGCGGAACCTGATTCGCGACGCCCATTTTGTTCCGCAATCACATGCACCGAAACCCGCACAAGTGGCCTTATATCCGCTGCAAGCAAGCCATTGGCGCGCATCACCAGCACCACATCAAATTCGCCGGCCAGGCTGGCCATCACCTGAATGATTCGGTGGTCCCGCGCTTTGGCGCGACGCTCAATTGCTTCAAGTAAGGCGATCTTGTCTGTTGGGCTTAAGGAGTCGAGTGGATTTAAGCCGGAGTACAAGGAGTTGGCGACCGGAGTCGATACGGTCCTGGCAAGGGCCTGCTTGCCACCGGTAGGGCCGATTACTCGGGTCGCTTTAGCTGACTTGAGTAGAGCGGGTAGATTGATTTCATCCGAATAGGCAAACGCGGTTTTGTCACCGTAAATTGCGCGTACACCAACGCCCTGATCAATGCTGAAGCTACCGGATTTAACGATGCCCTCTTCCAAGCTCCAGCTTTCATTGCGTGTGTGCTGAAAATACACATCGGCATCATCTAGACGATGGGCGTACATCACCCCAAAAGTATCATGCAAATCCGATTCTGTGAGGCCGCTGGGCTCAAGCAATATTGACTTTGCTATTTGTAGCAAGTCTTCCTGTTGTTTGGGTTTGGTCCAATCAGTCGGCATGTGAACATCATTCATAAATGCAGTGTCTTTCAAAAAATCACATTGTGCGGTGGTGTAATGCAGGTAATTTAGAGCGTACCGCGTTTAACTGTTCTTTGCTGAGGATACCGTGTACCAATCCCTCGCCTTGATCTAGGGAAGCAATAACTTGGCCCCATGGGTCAATCAGCATCGTATTGCCCCAGGTGCGGCGCTGATTCTGATGAAGTCCTCCTTGGGCTGATGCCAAGACATAGCATTGGTTTTCAATGGCCCTGGCGCGCAACAAGATATCCCAATGGTCTTTTCCAGTGGTGTAGGTAAAGGCGGCTGGAATGAGGTGGCAATCCACCAATCCAATCGCACGATAGAGTTCGGGAAAGCGCAAGTCATAACAAATGCTCAAACCAAAGCGCCACTCTACCCCCGCAACTAAAATCGACACACTCCCAGGTTGATCGCCAGGCGCAATCGTTTCCGACTCCTGATAGCGCTCTTCGTTTGTCTGAAATCCGAACAAATGGATTTTGTCGTAGCGTGCAATTTGTACACCATCTGGATCGAATACCAAGGTTGTATTGAGCACCTTACTTGGATCGCTGCACTCCAGTGGAATGGTGCCGGCAACTAAAAAAATAGCGTACTGTTTTGCAAGGCTGGATAGGCGCTCTTGGATTGGGCCATGACCCAATTTTTCTCTGACCCTAACCTTATCGGTATCGACCAAGCCCATCAGGCAAAAATATTCTGGTAGCAGAACAAGCCTGGCACCAGTTGCAGCAGCTTGTGCAACCCAATGCGCCGCCCGATCGAGATTTTCTTGCAGCAGGGGTGTAGACACCATCTGAATCGAACAAACACGCAGTTCTGACATATGCGAAATCAGTTAAAAGTAGGAATGCTTCAATCGTACTGCTTTACTTTAATTAGGGGTGGCGATTACACCAAAACCAGTGAGGGACTCAATTGCACTTTGCTTGCCGGCCGGATCAGGGGCATTTGGACTGGGTGCGCTTGGTTTCGTCTGTTCTTTGAGTAGACCCTTCGTCCGAATACCATCAAGCACTTTGGGGTCCAAGGGCTGGCCCTGCTGGTTGAGGGGAATAATTTCAGGATCTGTCCAGGAGCCTTGAACTAAATAATCGGACTGCATTGCTTTGTTGATTCGATTGGTTACGAGGTATTGCCCAATTAAAGCGCCTAGTCCAGCAATCGGATTAATCGCAAATACAGCCAAGGCGCCGGAGGTTGCATCAATACTAGGAAAAACCGTAATACGTAAATCCTGATTTTCTTTGGGAGCATCAATAGAGCCTGCTATGACAACGCGGGCCTGATCGAGTTGCAGCAAAAAATTATCTGTTTTGGCAATTCCATTGTTGACTGCAAAATCACCCGTTATGGTTTTAAAGGCAGTCCCTTGGGATACCACCGTTCCAAGACTGCCTTGCAAGTCTAGGGTGGCAAAGCGCAAGAGACTTTGTAGGCTCAGCACGCTAAACAATTTAGCGGCAGTAGTGTCGACCTTTAAGAGGCGGCCTTTTTCGAGCGCAACATTGATCTTGCCGTTGAGGGTAGGAAGTTGGGGCTGAAATACCGAGCCATTCCAGGCTAATTTTCCGCTAATGTTACCGTCGCCGCCTTCGATTGATTTGGGGTTACCCCAACGGGCTGCAATGGGGCCAAGATCGGCAATCGCCATCGTAATATCAATCTCAGCACGCTCTTTTTGGGCATCATTTTTTCCGCGCCATACCCCACTAATGGTGGTGGTGTCTTGCGGATTAGCAACCTGCAGATTATTAATAACCAAAGCATTGGGTAAGCGGCTTGCTTTAAGGCTTACCTTACCAAGAGACTTGTCACCATATTGAAAGTCATCGATGGCCACATTGATATTTGGTAATTCGCTTACCGACATCTGAAGTAGCTCTTGCCGTTTGGTTGCTGGATTAATAGTGACGGCAGATTCCATGATTTCCGGAATACGCAGGGCGCTTAGCTTGCCGCTCAGCTGCCCCGCAACATCCATTTTTTTCTTGGCTTGCCACTGAATTTGCCCTGCTACCTGTGGCGATGTGATTTGCAACTGCAGTTGCGCGTCTTTTTGATTTGCGCTTAATTGCATATCAGACCAAAGGCGATTGAGTAGTGTTAGTTTTTTTACTTGGGCAGTGATTTCTACTGGCACATTACCATCGGCGTATTGTGATGGGGTGGGTTCACCCCCTCTTTTTGTGGCTACATCAATTGCTGGACTTGATTTGAAAAATCCATACCAGGCATCGAGATCAAGCTCATTGGCATTGATCCCAAAAGCGATGCCATTCTGAGGCAGGGTGGCCGGCAGGCCAATGCTGTAGGCTTGTCGTATTGGGGTTCCAGCAGCAGAGCTGCCTTGCATAAAAATACGCTCACCAATTTGACCGGACCAACTAATGGCGCTGCCCCCACTTTTAGGATCCGCATTGCTTTTTAAACTCAGGCGACCATTAAGT
>CANHMJ010000077.1 GCA_947461805.1 Burkholderiaceae bacterium | reverse complement strand
GTTCGCATGTATGAGTTTGATGATGCCTACCGACTGCTCTCGATTCGTAATGCCGAATCGGGTCGCTTTAATGAGGCGGGTTCGTGGGAGTTGAATAATGTGACTGAGACCCGCTTCAAGGAGGCGCAAAGTAAGAATACCTTGGACCCAGTCTACTCTGCTACTACCTCCATCAAGCAATCGATGACCTTGGCATCCAAAGTCACCCCAGAAATCCTGGGCGTCTTACTTGTCAACCCGGAGCGGATGTCGATCTTTAGTCTGGGGCAATTCATTGCCCACCTCAATGAAAACAAGCAAGATGTGCAGCGCCACGCGATTGCATTTTGGAAGAAGCTCATCTACCCCTTCATCGTCTTTGTGATGCTGGCCCTTGCCTTACCATTTGCCTACTTAAAGGCGCGGGCGGGTGGCATTGGCATCAAGATTTTTGGCGGCATCATGCTCGGCATGAGCTTTCAGTTATTTAATGCCCTTTTTTCCAATGTTGGGCTTCTGGGGGTATGGCCTGCCTACCTCACCGCCCTAACCCCACCCCTAGCGTATTTTTTACTTGCCCTGATTGGCCTGAAATGGGTTTCGCGGTCTTAAATACCGAAAGATAATTTAGAATTGAGTTCCTATATCGATCCAGATATATAAGGAATCCTTTCATGAATTTGCATCAATTTCGCTTTGTACGCGAAGCCGTTCGCCAGCAATTTAACCTGACTTCTGCTGCGAAAGTCCTCTTCACATCCCAACCTGGGGTTTCAAAGGCGATTATTGAGCTTGAAGACGAGCTGGGCGTCGAGATCTTTCGTCGCCACGGTAAGCGCATACGCTCGCTGACCGAACCGGGCAAGCGGATCCTGCTCTCCATTGAGCGGATCTTAGATGAGGTCGAGACCCTAAAGCGGGTTGGGCAAGATTTTGCAACCCAAGACCAAGGCAGTTTTGTAATTGCGACCACCCATACGCAAGCCCGCTACGCCCTGCCCAAAGTCTTAACGGAATTTACCAAGCGCTTTCCGAAGGTCCGCGTCAGCATTGCGCAAGGTAGCCCCTCACAAATCGCCGATATGCTCTTGCACGATGCAGCGGACATTGCAATTGCAACGGAAGGCATTGCCAATTGTGAAGGTGTTATCGCGCTACCAGGTTACCAATGGCAGCACTTGCTGATCGTCCCGGTCAATCACCCCTTACTCAGTGCGCGTTCGATTACGATCGAAGAGCTCGGCAAGTACCCATTGATTACCTATGACAAAGCATTTGCTGGGCGCAATAAAATTGACGCCGCGTTTGCTCAGCGCAATGTGCAAGCGGGCATTATTTTAGAGGCCATCGATGCAGATGTAATTAAGACCTATGTCGAAGTGGGCATGGGCATTGGTATTGTTGCAGGCGTTGCTTTTGATGCAGAACGCGATCGCAATTTACGCGCCATCCCCGTGGGGCATTTGTTTGGTAATAACGTCACCCACTTGGGAGTGAAGCAAGGTGCCTACTTGCGCTCTTTTGTCTTTACCTTCATTGAATTATTCTCACCCACCTTGACGAAAAAGATTGTCGAACAGGCGATGTCGAATACGCCAGAGAATTATCAGATTTAAGTATGGGGTACGCTCTACAAATTTATACATTCGACACGTATCCATCAGGAATCGGACAGACGCCGTCACTTTGGAAAATTTTTTGATATCCATGAACCTTAAATACGTTATAAAGCCGCTTTTCATCGTGACCTTGCTGCAGATTTATCCAGCAAGCGCTCAAACTATTCCAGCTCACGCTGTCAATCTGAGCGAAGAACTGATATCCGTTGATATAGGTGGCGAGAGAAAACAAGTCGGGGTTTATACAGCCAGTTCAACCTCCCAAAATCCAACGCGATTAGCTGTTTTACTACCAGGTTATCCATCCGTAGTCCGGCCCGTTGTCGAGAACGGCGTGATGATTGGCTCCAGATTGTCAGGTAATTTTTTAATACGGTCGCGGCATTTTTTAGTTGATGAAACCATTGCCAGTCTTATTGTGGATTGCCAATCCGACAGCGGCGACTATTGCACAAGCACTTATCAGGCATCTAAGCAAAGGCAGGAAGATGTCGATGCATTAATTACCGAGGTAAAGAGACGTACTCCATCCATTTCGGAAGTTTGGCTCATTGGTACAAGTATGGGCACGATTTCTTCCTCATTTATGCCGCTCCATAATCCCAGTGGGTATGCCGGCGCTATTCATACGGCATCCATTACTGAGCCTTATGCCAGGAACTCCTACCGAGAGTTAGGCGGCTTTAATTATAAAAAAACGACGGTTCCGCAATATTTTGTTCATCACGTTGCAGATCCCTGTTTCTTGACCACCTATGCTGGCGCTCAATCGATTACGGATAAGTACAAAGTTCCACTAATCACGGTTAGAGGAGGAGGCGACTTTAAGGGAAATGCCTGCAATGCATTTACTGAACATGGTTTCCGCGGCAAGGAAAAAGACGTAATGCACGCTGTTGGGGTGATTATTAAGACCGGAAGAGCCGACCAATTAGTTATCGATTAACTTTACAGAGCATTAATCAAGCTGCTTTAAGCGATGGTGCCTCGGGTCGGACTCGAACCGACACGCCTTGCGGCACCGGATTTTGAGTCCGGCACGTCTACCAATTCCATCACCGAGGCGGGTGAACTCAGCGGCACAAAACCGCTGAGAGGTGTGAGTGTAACAAATACTGCGCTGCTATCCGATTAAGGCAACAGAATGGTCGATCCGGTGGTTTTACGGCCTTCTAGATCATGGTGTGCCTGCACTGCATCTTTCAAGGCATAGCGCTGCTTAATCTCGATCTTGACCTTACCCGAACTGACTTTATCGAATAAATCCGCGGCCATTGGCTCGAGCAAGCTGCGATTAAGTACATAGGTGCTTACGGTAGGTCTTGTTACTTTGAGCGAACCTTTGCTTGCGAGGATTCCCAGATCGAGCAAGGGAGGTGAGCCTGAAGCGCCTCCAAAGGAAACGGCCATGCCACGAGGGGAGACACAATCCAGGGTTTGCATGAAGGTATCTTTGCCCACCGCGTCATAGGCCACCGGAACACCTTTGCCGCTCGTAATTTCCTTGACGCGTTTTACAAAGTCTTCCTCGCGGTACAGGATCACGTGGTCGCAACCATAGGCTTTCGCAATCTCGGCTTTTTCAGGGCTGCCAACCGTACCAATCACAGTGGCGCCAATCGCTTTAAGCCACTGGCACGCAATGAGGCCAACGCCGCCAGCGATCGCATGAAACAAAACGGTATCGCCCTTTTGCACCTTATAGCTGTCGTTCAAAAGGTATTGCACCGTTAAACCCTGCAACATCATGGCCGCGCCCTGCTCAAAGGAGATCGAATCGGGCAACTTGACCAAGATATCAGCAGGCATGATGCGGGCTTGTGCATAAGCGCCGGTAGGCCGGCCAGCATAGGCCACACGATCGCCCACCTTAACGTGGGTAACATCAGGCCCCACTTTTTCAATTACGCCAGCACCTTCCAT
Source organism: Burkholderiaceae bacterium (assembly GCA_947461805.1). Lineage (GTDB taxonomy): Bacteria > Pseudomonadota > Gammaproteobacteria > Burkholderiales > Burkholderiaceae > Polynucleobacter. The sequence goes on along the minus strand of CANHMJ010000077.1, from coordinate 3,139 downwards.
GCCAATCCCGCCGGGCAGTGGCTGGGCATAGTAGCCTGAGCGAAAGTACACATCAATGTAGTTCAAGCCACAGGCATGGTGACGGATTAAAACTTCGCCTGGACCAGGTTCGCCGAGCTCCACATCGACCCATTTCATGACCTCGGGGGCGCCTGTTTCGGTAACGCGGATTGCTTTGACGATTTCCTTACTCATATTGATTCCTAATAGTGTGTGTTGTCTTGGTGATTCATTGCCCCATTACGTCAGGTCGTTTTTTTCGTTTTAAAGCGTGATACTGGGCTTGCAAAGCTAAATCCATAAAATTAATTGAACTTTTTGGCTTTAGACCCCGTATTTTGCCTAAAATTGGGGTCTGTAGGCAAAATTACTAAAAAAGGATCAATCCGCATGGCCGGTCACTCAAAATGGGCCAATATTCAGCATCGCAAGGGTCGTCAGGACGAAAAGCGCGGCAAGATTTGGACCAAGCTCATTAAAGAAATTACCGTTGCCGCTAAATTAGGTGGTGGAGATTTAGCCACCAATCCCCGCTTACGCTTAGCGATTGATAAAGCCAAAGACTCGAATATGCCAAACGACAACGTGCAACGGGCTATCCAGCGCGGAACTGGCTCGCTTGAAGGCGTGAACTACGAAGAGATTCGGTACGAAGGCTACGGCATCAATGGTGCCGCGGTGATTGTGGATTGCATGACCGATAACCGCACGCGCACCGTTGCCGAAGTGCGCCATGCTTTTACTAAATACGGCGGCAATATGGGTACCGAAGGATCGGTGGCATTTTTATTCCAGCACTGTGGTCAGTTGCTATTTGCCCCCGGCACCAATGAAGATCAATTAATGGAATGTGCACTCGATGCGGGGGCGATTGACGTGATCACCCATGACGATGGCGCAATTGAAGTGCTGACGGCAGTGCCTGATTTTTCTAAAGTACAAGACGCCTTGCGGGCAGCAGGCTTTCAAGCTGAATTAGCCACCGTCACGATGCGACCTGAGACCGACATTAGCCTTGAAGGCGACCAAGCCGACAGCATGCAAAAACTATTAGACGTCTTAGAGAATTTGGACGACGTTCAAGATGTATTTACGAATGCCTCCATCCAATAAAAACACGCACACCATTTAGAAAATAATCCCATGAAGATTCTCCTTATTGGCTCCGGCGGCCGCGAACACGCCCTGGCATGGAAGATGGCGCAGTCCCCTCAGGTTCAAAAAATCTTTGTTGCGCCGGGCAATGGCGGCACCGCTAGCGCAAAACAAACCCATGCTGGCATTGAAAATCTTCCCATCGCTGATTTGCAAGGGCTTGCTGATTTTGCGAAACGCGAACACATACATTTAACGGTAGTAGGACCCGAAGCGCCCCTGGCTGCAGGGATTGTGGATATCTTTCGCAATGCCGGTTTGCGTATTTTTGGACCAACCCAATTAGCAGCGCAACTGGAATCTTCGAAGGATTTTTCCAAAGCCTTCATGAAACGCCATGGGATCCCGACTGCGGATTACCAAACCTTTTCCAATGCCCAAAAGGCGCATGCCTACATTGATCTCAAGGGCGCGCCTATTGTGATTAAAGCCGATGGTCTGGCTGCTGGCAAAGGTGTCGTAGTGGCAATGGACTTAATGGAAGCCCACGCAGCCGTCGATATGATGCTGGCTGATAATAAGTTGGGTAATGCTGGAGCGCGCGTTGTGATTGAAGAATTTTTAACGGGTGAAGAGGCGAGTTTCATTGTGCTGGTCGATGGCAAAAATGCCTTAGCGCTCGCCACGAGTCAAGATCACAAACGTTTACTGGATGGCGATCAAGGTCCCAATACGGGCGGCATGGGTGCCTATTCTCCAGCGCCAGTAGTCACCCCTGAAATCCATGCCAAAGCCATGCGTGAAGTCATCATGCCCACCATTCAGGGCATGAAAGCCGATGGCATTCCATACACTGGCTTTTTGTATGCTGGCTTAATGATTAGCCCTGATGGCCAAATCAAGACCCTCGAGTTCAACTGCCGTATGGGGGATCCAGAGACCCAGCCGATCATGGCCCGTCTGCGCAGTGATTTGGTTCACGCCTTAGATAAAGCAGTCGACGGCAAGCTCAATGAAGTGGAGCTGGAATGGGATCGCCGTACCGCCCTTGGGGTTGTGCTGGCAGCGCACCAATACCCAGATGCGCCACGTAAAGGCGATGCCATTACTGGCATTCCAGAAGATAGCGCTAGCGCCATTACCTTTCATGCAGGCACCACCATGACCGACGGCACATTGCATACCAACGGAGGCCGCGTGCTCTGCGTTGTTGGCCTTGCTGATACAGTGCGGGGAGCTCAAAAAGAGGCTTACCAAACCATTGAACAAATCCAGTTTGATGGCATGCAATATCGGCACGATATTGGCCATCGCGCTCTAAAATAAGCTTAGCATCCCATTTCCCGACCAGTGAGCTCAATTTGCAAATCGACATACAAGTACTGAAAGACTACTTCTTAGGCCTACAGGACCGCATCGTTTCTGCTGCCAGCGCACTTGATGGCAAAGCATTTGTTGCGGATAACTGGCAAAAACCAGAAGACAGTCCATTGCGTGGATCGGGGCGAACCTGCATTTTAGAAAATGGCAACATCCTCGAAAAGGGTGGCGTCGGCTTTTCACATGTTCGTGGTGACAAAATGCCAAGTACTGCCACCCAAAATCGCCCTGAGATGGCAGGCCGTAGTTTTGAGGCCATGGGCGTCTCATTGGTGTTTCATCCGCGCAATCCAAAAGCACCCACCGCCCATATGAACGTACGCTGTTTTATTGCGCAAGCCCCGGATAAAGACCCGGTATGGTGGTTTGGCGGTGGCTTTGATCTCACCCCCTACTATGGCGTTGATGAGGACTGCAAACACTTTCACCAAACTGCGAAGAATGCGCTTGATCCCTTTGGCGGCGATCTGCATCCTAGATTTAAAAAATGGTGTGACGAGTATTTTTATTTAAAGCACCGCAATGAACCACGGGGCATTGGGGGCGTCTTTTTTGATGACTTTAATGAGCTCGGGTTTGAGCGTAGTTTTGCGATGACGCGCGCTGTGGGTGATGCATTCATTGAAGCCTATTTACCGATCTTAGAGCGTCGCTACCAAGAGCC
>CANHMJ010000076.1 GCA_947461805.1 Burkholderiaceae bacterium | reverse complement strand
TGGGTTTCCGAAGTGTTTCGGGTAACGTCGACTTGCCGCATACATCTAAGCGCCTGTAGGCGAAGTGTTGAGTGAAGCCTCATAATATCATTGCCGTTGGATTTGTTGTATTTAAATCATTCACTTAGCCAGTTGTTTTATTACCCTGCGGCATTGTTTAACGTTACCGAGAAGATTTCGATGAGTCGCTTTTGGAGCCCCGTTGTACAAACATTAACCCCCTATATTCCTGGGGAGCAGCCGCAGATGGAGCGGCTAGTTAAGCTCAATACCAACGAGAGCCCCTACGGCCCATCGCCCAAAGCGATTGCTGCGATTGCCGCAGAAAACACCAGCGACTTACGTCTTTACCCTGACCCTGAGGGTGCTCGATTGAAGCAGGCCATCGCCACACTGCATGGCCTTGACCCAAAACAAGTCTTTTTGGGCAACGGCTCGGATGAAGTCTTGGCCCACGTTTTTCAGGGGCTACTTAAGCAAAAATCGCCGATTTTGTTTCCAGACATTACCTATAGTTTTTATCCGGTCTACTGCAAACTGTTTGGCATTGAGTACAACACGATCCCTCTTAATGCTGATTTTGCAATCAATCTGGATGATTACGCCAAGCTCAATGGCGGCATTATTTTTCCGAATCCCAATGCGCCAACTGGTAGATCAATTCCCCGCTCCGAGATTGAGCGACTGCTCAAGAAAAACTCCGGCTCGGTGATCGTGGTGGATGAGGCCTACGTCGATTACGGCACCGAATCCTGCATACCGCTGCTGCGTGGGCCAAACTGCCCTGAGAATTTATTAGTCAGCCACACCCTATCCAAGTCCCGCGCCTTAGCCGGTCTTCGGGTTGGCTTTGCCGTGGGCCACCCTGCTTTGATTGAGGGCCTAGAACGAGTCAAAAATAGTTTTAACTCCTACCCTTTAGGTCGCCTTGCGCAAGCAGGCGCTATTGCCGCCATTGAGGACCAAGCGCACCTCAAGGCAATGTCAGCCAAAGTTGTTAAAACGAGAGAAGTCTTAGTTAATGCACTAGACCGACTCGGCTTTGAAACTCTGCCGTCCACCGCCAATTTTGTATTTGCGCGTCACCCCAAGCATGCGGGCGCCATTCTTTATCAGCAACTGCGTGAGCGCGGCATCATCGTCCGCCACTTTAAGTCGCCTCGGATTGATGCCTTCTTGCGCATCACGATTGGCACCGATAAGCAAAATCAGGAGTTGATTGGGGCTTTAGAGGAATTGGTTTAGTAAGCCGCATCGCATTACGCGGGGTTTTTGTTACTGCCCCACTTTACCTCTGTCGAATTTTGTCGATTACTTCTTCAGGCGCATCTCAGCAGCCCGAGCATGAGCCTGTAAGCCCTCACCATGCGCTAGTGTGCTGGCGACTTTACCTAAGGTTTGCGCGCCGGCTTCACTGACTTCAATCATGCTGGAACGTTTAATGAAGTCATAGACGCCCAGTGGCGATGAGAAACGCGCTGTTCGCGCGGTTGGTAAAACGTGATTGGGTCCAGCGCAATAATCACCTAACGATTCACTAGTGTAATTGCCCATGAAAATGGCGCCCGCATGGCGAATGAGTTCAGCCCATTTTCTGGGTTCCTGTGCGCAAATCTCCAAGTGTTCTGCAGCAATCGCATTAGCGATGTCACACGACTCTGCCATATCCTTCACTTGAATTAACAAAGCACGATTAGTCAATGATGTTCGAATGACCTCTTGGCGTGGCATCTCAGGCAAAAGCCGATCAATACTACGTTGGACTGCGTCAATAAATTGCGCATCGGGTGTGAGCAAAATTGATTGTGCTAGTTCATCGTGCTCGGCCTGCGAGAATAAATCCATGGCGACCCAGTCTGGGTTTGTTGTGCCATCGCAAAGTACTAATATTTCAGAGGGGCCCGCAATCATGTCAATGCCAACGGTACCAAAAACGCGGCGCTTGGCGGCAGCAACATAGGCATTACCAGGCCCAACAATCTTATCGACCCCTGGCACCGTTTGTGTACCGTACGCTAAAGCCCCAACCGCCTGCGCACCACCAATGGTGAAGACCCGATCAACTCCAGCCAGCCAGGCAGCAGCCAGCACCAAGGGATTGCGCGCGCCATCTGGCGTTGGCACCACCATAATGACTTCCTGCACGCCAGCAACCTTAGCTGGAATCGCATTCATCAGCACCGAAGATGGATAGGCCGCCTTGCCGCCGGGCACATAAATACCAACGCGATCGAGTGGCGTGACCTTCTGACCTAAACGCGTTCCATCGGCTTCGGTATATTCCCAAGAATGGCAACCCGCTTCGATGCGCTGTTGTTCGTGATACGCCCGTACCCGGCTTGCAGCAATATCCAATGCATTTTTTTGCTCTGGTGGCAATTGCACATAAGCCTGTTCGAGATCGCTGCGCGCAATTTCCAAATCCGCAACGCTGCTTGCTGTATTGGCGCTACTCAATCGATCAAAGCGCTTGGTATAGTCCAGTACCGCTGCGTCGCCGCGGGCTTTGACATCGGCCAAAATACCCATTACCGCAGCATCAATTGCATTGTCATCTGCGCTAGGCAAAGACAAGCTTGCCATCAGCGTCGCTTTAAAGTTGGCATCGCTGCTATTTAAGCGCTTGATCTTGATTGGGTCTGACATGGGTATTACTTCAGCTGCTCAAAAAAGGGTTGCAGCTGAGCACGCTTGCGCTTATACGAGGCTTGATTTACAACGAGACGCGCACTGATATCGGCAATGGCTTCCACCTCAACTAAGCCATTGGCTTTTAAGGTATTGCCCGTCGAAACTAAATCAACAATCGCGTCTGCCAAACCCACCAAAGGAGCGAGCTCCATCGAACCATAGAGCTGAATCGTATCGATGTGCACCCCTTTATTGGCAAAATGTTCGCGAGCGCAGTTCACGTACTTGGTCGCTACCTTCAAGCGCGATCCCTGACGAACTGCTTCGGCGTAATCAAAACCAGCGCGCACAGCTACCGACATACGGCATTTGGCAATGCCAAGATCAAAGGGCACATATAGACCATCTGTTCCTTTTTCCATTAAGACGTCCAAGCCAGCCACTCCAAAGTCTGCGCCGCCAAACTGCACATAGGTTGGCACATCGGAGGCGCGCACAATGATTAAGCGTACATCGGGATTCGAGGTGTCAATAATCAGCTTGCGTGACTTTTCAGGATCCTCCAGCGGCCGAATGCCGATCCTGGACAGAATCGCTGTCGTCTCTTCGAAGATGCGGCCCTTAGACAGGGCGAGGGTTAATTTCATGGAACTATTATTTCACGCGCTCGATGTTTGCGCCCAATTGGGTTAATTTTTGCTCCATACGGTCATAACCGCGGTCCAAGTGGTAAATCCGATCAACGATCGTCTCCCCTTGGGCCGCAAGACCGGCAATCACTAGACTGGCCGAAGCCCTCAGGTCGGTTGCCATCACCGTAGCACCCGACAGAGCTTCAACACCCTGAGTAATTGCGGTATTACCCTCAATCGCAATATCGGCGCCCAAGCGGTTGAGCTCTTGCACGTGCATAAAGCGGTTCTCAAATATCGTTTCAGTAATGGTCGAGCTGCCCTGTGCAATTGCATTCACGCTCATCAGTTGTGCCTGCATATCGGTTGGAAACGCCGGGTATTCCGACGTACGAAAGTTCACCGCCTTCGGACGCCCCTTCATCTTGGCCCGAATCCAGTCGGGTCCGGTTTCTACTTCCAATCCCACTTCACGCAATTTGACCAACACTGCATCCAAGGTATCCGGACGGCAGTGCTTTACCAGCACATTACCGCCGGCTGCAGCAACTGCGCACAAGAAGGTACCGGCCTCGATTCGGTCTGGAATGACGCTATGTTCAGCGCCGTGCAGCGCATCTACGCCTTCGATGACGAGCTTATCGCTGCCAATGCCGGTAATCTTGGCGCCCATTTTGACCAGCAACTCAGCCAAATCACTCACCTCGGGTTCGCGTGCAGCATTTTCCAAGGTGGTTCTTCCCTTCGCTAATGTTGCTGCCATTAACAGGTTTTCGGTACCGGTAACGGTAATCATGTCCGTCAGAATCGATGCCCCCTGCAAGCGCTCTGCCTTGGCTTCAATATTACCGCCCTTGATTTTCATGATGGCGCCCATCGCCTTTAAACCTTTGATGTGCTGATCAACTGGCCTCGCACCAATCGCACAACCCCCAGGTAAGGAAACCGTTGCCTTACCAAGCCGTGCCAACAAGGGGCCCAAAACCAAGATCGATGCGCGCATGGTCTTAACAATGTCGTAGGTGGCCTCAAAGCTGGTGATGTTCGCTGCATTTAATATCAAATGCGTGCGATTTTCAGGGTTTGGAAAATCGACTTGGACACCCATGTTTTTGAGTAACTTGAGCATCGTACGGACATCTTGCAAGTCAGGCACATTGTGCAATTCAATGGGTTCTTTACTTAAAAGGCATGCACACAAAATTGGCAAGGCCGCATTTTTTGCTCCCGCGATCAATACTTCACCTTGCAGCGGGATACCGCCAATCATTTTTAACTTATCCATTACGCTTTATTTTCTTTTTGTTGCTTCGTGCTTCATGCAAATTGCTGCTGACTTATTGACCCGATTTTTCTGCAAACTCAGCCGGTGTCAATGCCTTGATCGATAAGGCATGCACCTCGGCCTTCATGCGATCACCCAATGCGGCATAAACCAATTGATGGCGCTGAATCAATCGCTTGCCCTCAAATTCAGCGCTGACTACGGTTGCATAAAAATGCTGGCCATCGCCCTCCACCGCAAGGTGACTGCAAGCAATGCCTTGCTGAATATAAGACTGTATTTGTTCTGGGGTTGGAAACATCAGTTACTCCATAAAGTACAGCAATTGAATTCATTCTGCTTAATGCCGTAATTTATACCCAGTCTTAAGCATGCGCAATGCGGCAAATGATACTGCCACAAAAAATCCACCGACAATGGCAAAGCTCATCCACGGGGAAACATCCGATACGCCAAAAAAGCCATACCGAAATCCATCAATCATATAAAAGAAGGGATTGAAATGGGAGATGGTTTGCCACACAGGCGGCAAAGTATGAATCGAATAGAAGACGCCCGATAACATCGTAGCTGGCATGATTAAGAAGTTCTGAAAGGCAGCCAATTGATCAAACTTATCGGCCCAGATACCAGCAACCAAACCCATACTACCCAAAATGGCTGCGCCTAGAAAAGCAAAAACGATGATCCAAATCGGGTATTCAAAACTGGGTTGCACAAACCACGCCGTAATTAAGAAAACACCCAAGCCAACCACCACGCCCCGCACCACCGCAGCCAGCACATAGGCTGCATAAAACTCGAGATTACTGAGGGGGGCCAATAGAACAAAGACTAGATTGCCGGTAATCTTGGATTGAATCAAGGAGGACGAGGTATTCGCAAATGCATTTTGCAACAGGCTCATCATCACCAGGCCCGGAATCAAAAAGGCGGTATAGCTCAGATGGCCATACATCTCCACTTTGCCTTCTAGTACGTGACCAAAAATCAAAAGGTACAGTACCGCCGTCAGCACCGGCGCCGCCACCGTCTGAAATGCGACTTTATAAAAGCGCTTAACCTCTTTACGGAGCAGCGTTGGAAAGCCACTGCCATAGTCAAATGGAGCATGCTTCATGCGGCGTTTCCAGACATGATGTGCACAAAGACATCCTCTAAATCAACCGCCTCGCCATTTTGCTTTTTTGTACCACCAAATCGGGAAAGCAAATTGGCTGTGGTATCTAAAGCCACGACCTTACCTTGCTTTAGCATCGCAATGCGTTGACACAATGCTTCAGCCTCCTCTAAATAATGGGTGGTCAATACGATGGTGTGTCCATCGTGATTGAGCCTACTAATAAATTGCCACAGGGATTGGCGTAACTCCACATCCACTCCTGCCGTTGGCTCATCCAGAACAATCACTGGCGGGCGGTGCACTAATGCTTGCGCAACCAAGACCCGGCGTTTCATGCCGCCTGAGAGCGCGCGCATATTGCTATCGGCTTTTCCAGTCAAATCTAAGTTAGCCATAATCTCATCGATCCACGCATCATTATTACGAATACCGAAGTAGCCCGACTGAAAACGTAAGGTTTCGCGTACGGTAAAGAAGGGATCAAAAACCAGTTCTTGTGGCACAACGCCAAGCATGCGTCGTGCCTCGCGGTTTGTCGACTGCACATCAACGCCCATGATTGACGCGCTGCCATGATCCGGCTTACATAGCCCGGCCAAAATAGAAATTAGCGTTGTTTTGCCAGCGCCGTTGGGGCCAAGCAGACCGAAGAACTCACCTTCATGGATATTGAGTGAAACATCGTCAAGGGCTTGTAAGGCGCCATAGTGCTTTGATATTCCTTTAATCGCTATTGCCGAAGTCATGGTGCTGGCGTACCCAACAGCTCAGCAACGCCATAAACCTGGGCTAAGACGCATAATTTCGGCGGTGGACTTATCAAAATCAATTCGCGCCGACCCTGCCGTAATTTTTTTTGCCATGCGATTAGGACAGCAAGTGCGCTAGAGTCAAAATCACTCAATGCAGCACAATTAACCGTCTCCAATTGCGCTAGATCGCGCAGTCCATCGGCCTCAACTGCTAAGGCATTTTGCTGGGTTAAGGTAGACGGCAGTGTATAGGGCATGGCTCGCTCATCAATTACCAGGACGAGCAGAGGCTAGCATTTTATTGCGCTCTTTTAAAAAAGCGATCAGGCCATCAATGCCATTTTGATTAATTTGATTCGTAAACTGGTTGCGGTA
>CANHMJ010000075.1 GCA_947461805.1 Burkholderiaceae bacterium | reverse complement strand
TACATCAAAGACGATTCCGAATTAAATCAACTGTTGTTAAAGATTGCTTTGGAGTCCGCTTCCATACAAACTCCTAGCGGCGAGCTAATACAGGGGCCCGACCTGGATGAGTTGGCCAGAAATTATCAGGTTATACAGGCGGTTGTAGATCGCCTGTCACGAACCATGGACGAAGACGCTTTGCGGGCGATTGCTGCTGGCATTCCACTTAACCTTGATACTGAGGCTGCCGCTCAAGAGTCTGCAGAGCGGTTGCGTGTGGCCCTCAAAGAAAGTTTAGATTCCCTTGCGCTTGCGCCTGAGGTGATTGTCCAAAAAGAAGACCGGACCGAGCGATTCCGTCTTCTCTTGTCGCGTCGAATTCATGGAAATCTAAAACTATCTGCCATTAGTTCAGACTTTATTCATGGTGATGATTATCAGAGCTTGACTGCAGCTGCCCGCGCCCTTAGTGGAAAAGTCTTGCCTGGCTCACGCGTGCGCCGTGGGGATCCTGAAAAATCACAGAAGGAGCAGGTGGTTGCTGATTTCCGTGCTGCATTTGCGTGGTTGCTATCTGAGGCGGAGCGCGTCGTCAGTCGTCAACGGTATAAGGGCTTAGGCGAAATGAATCCTCAGCAGCTGTGGGAGACCACCATGGACACTACAACCCGCACCCTATTGCGCGTACAAATTGAAGATGCGATTGTGGCAGACCAGGTGTTCACCACCCTAATGGGTGATGAGGTTGACCCGCGCCGCGCCTTCATTGAAAAGAACGCATTGATTGCCCGTAATCTTGATGTGTGATGCATGAAAAAAAGCAAACTGAAGCTGCCCAAGGTGAATCGCGCTGCCATTGTAGTGCGCTCCTCACCCATTCATGGCAAGGGCGTATTTGCAAAGTTTGCCATTAAAAAAGGCACTGTCTTAATTGAATACGAGGGTGAACGTATTAGCTGGAAGGAGGCGGAACGTCGCCATCCACATAACCCAGATGAGCCAAATCACACCTTCTATTTTTCCTTGGAGAGCGGTCGTGTCATTGATGCCAATCGTGGTGGTAATGCAGCCCGCTGGATTAATCACTCTTGCAAACCAAATTGCGAAGCGCAAGAAGGCTCATACGAAGATATGCCGCGTGTATTTATTTTTGCTAAGCGCGACTTGGATCCTGGAGAGGAATTGTTTTACGATTATTCACTTGATGTCGAAGGCCGCGTTACAAAACAAATGAAAAAAGATTATGAATGCCGTTGTGGTGCCAAGCGCTGCAGAGGTACCATGCTTACCAAGCGCGATAAGTAAGACGGCGCCATCATGTTTGTGTCCATTCAAGAATTAGAGGCGGCGATTAATTATTGGCGCAATCAATCCCCTGCCTCGGGCGAGGCTTTGCAGTTGTGTGTCGAGGCCTCTGCATTGGCAAAGCCTTACGCGTTGATGATTGTTCAGGGCTCAGCCCGCATCCCCCTGGATGTGCTTGATGAAACTGCGCGTAGCGCATTGAAAGTATTCCTTGCGCGGTAGTGTGGTTTGGCCGCGGCGGTTAATGAGCGCAGGATGTTGCCTTGCTTGAAACGGCCATTGAATTTTCTTTGTACTTGTGGCCCCTACTCTTGGCGGCTTCTTTTTTTGCTGGCTTAGTCGATGCGGTTGCGGGCGGCGGTGGCCTCATTCAAGTGCCCGCTCTTTTTGCTGCTTATCCTGAAGTCCAGCCAGCCACCTTGTTGGGTACCAATAAGGTGTCGGCCATTGGCGGCACCATTAATGCAGCTCGCAAATACTTGCGTTATGTTCGTTTGCCCTGGGCGCTGATTGTCCCGGCGATTATTGCGGGCTTTGTAGGCGCGCTTTTCGGTGCCGGCGCGGTTAGTGTTTTTCCCGCCGAGCCGCTGCGCAAAGCCCTTCCGTTCCTATTATTTTTTCTATTGATCTATACAATTTTTCAACCATCGCTTGGTCAAGATCATCAGCCACGGGCCCATAGCCGCCTGTTGCAGTTGAAAGGGGTTGGTTTGGGTTTGGTGGTGGGTTTCTATGATGGGTTTTTTGGGCCTGGTACCGGAAGCTTCTTGTTGTTTGGTTTTGTGCGCTTTTTTCACTTTGATTTTCTGCACGCGTCCGCTGCTACAAAGCTGGTCAATGTGTCGACAAATTTGGCATCGATTGTTTTGTTGGGGGGCCTGGGCAAAATAAGCTGGACCCTTGGTTTTGCAATGATGATTGCAAACATCGCCGGCAGTCAGTTCGGCAGCCGCCTTGCAATCAAGCACGGCAGCAGTTTCGTGAGGAAAGCCTTCCTCATTTTTGTTTCCGCCTTAATCTTAAAGTCGGCCTGGGATGCCTATTTTTCTTAATTAAATCAGTAGTTTAAGATTAAGCTCACATAAACTAGTTCGCCCTTGTTTCACGTGAAACAAGGCAAAATGATATGATCATTGCCCTTATTGAGGCAAACCATGCGGTACTCTAAAAAATTCGATGTGATTGTGGTTGGCGGCGGACATGCTGGCACCGAGGCGGCGCTGGCTTCTGCACGCATGGGCTGCGACACCTTACTTCTTACGCACAGCATAGAGACGCTTGGCGCAATGAGTTGCAACCCCTCGATTGGTGGTATTGGTAAGGGCCATTTAGTAAAAGAAATCGACGCGCTGGGTGGTGCAATGGCCGCGGCCACCGATGAGGCAGGTATTCAGTTTCGTATATTGAATGCCAGCAAGGGCCCTGCAGTCAGGGCAACGCGGGCCCAGGGCGATCGCATTCTATATAAAGCAGCCATACGCCGTAGGCTTGAAAATCAGACCAACTTGAGTTTATTTCAAGCTGCCGTGGATGATCTTCTTGTTGTGGGTAATGCTGTAGTTGGGGTTCGCACCCAATCCGGTCTTGAGTTTGCGGCTAGCCGCGTTGTTTTAACGGCGGGCACATTTTTGGATGGCAAGATTCACGTCGGACTGAATAGCCATTCTGGCGGCCGTGCTGGTGATCCCGCCGCCTTGACCTTGTCAGCGCGGCTAAAGGATCTTGCCCTGCCACAGGGGCGCCTAAAAACAGGCACCCCCCCTCGAATAGATGGAAGAAGCATCGATTTTTCAGTGATGCTAGAGCAGCCGGGGGATCTGGACCCCATCCCCTGTTTTTCTTATCTGGGGCGGCCCGAGCAACATCCAAGGCAAGTTCCCTGTTGGATTACCCACACGAACGAGGTAACCCATGAGATTATTCGTGGCGGCCTAGACCGCTCGCCCATGTATACTGGCGTTATTGAGGGCGTCGGACCGCGCTATTGTCCCTCTATTGAAGACAAAATTCATCGTTTTGCATCAAAGAATAGCCACCAGATATTTCTGGAGCCAGAGGGCCTGACAACAAACGAGTACTACCCTAACGGAATTTCAACTAGCCTGCCTTTTGATGTGCAGTGGGATTTGGTGCGCAGCATTCGGGGTCTTGAGAATGCCAGCATCGTGCGCCCCGGCTATGCCATTGAATATGATTTTTTTGACCCGCGCCAGCTGAGGCACAGTTTAGAAACCAAGGCCATTGAGGGGCTTTATTTTGCCGGCCAAATCAATGGTACAACCGGGTATGAAGAGGCTGCGGCCCAAGGCCTGCTTGCTGGAATGAATGCTGGCCTAGCCGCCAGGGGCCTCTCGCCTTGGGTGCCCAAGCGCAGCGAGTCCTATATCGGGGTTTTGGTAGACGACCTCATTACTCGGGGTGTGCAAGAGCCTTATCGGATGTTTACAAGCCGGGCTGAGTATCGGCTTAGCCTAAGAGAAGACAATGCGGATTTGCGCCTAACAGAGATCGGAAGGTCCCTTGGTTTGGTGGATGCTGTGCGCTGGACATTCTTTTGTAAGAAAAGGGATGCTGTTTCACGTGAAACAATGCGGCTTAAGGAGGCCTGGGTGAGCCCAAAGCATGCCTCCGCTCAATCGTTGGCGAGGCTTTTGGGACAAGAGTTGTCCCATGAGGCCAGCTTAGCCGACATCTTAAAGCGGCCCACAGTTACCTACGCATTGTTATCTGAGGCTTATGAGGGTTCTGCACCACAGCTCGATGTAGACCCAAACTTAAACCAGCAAATCCAGGATCAGGTTGAGATTTCGATTAAATATGCGGGTTACATTGATCGGCAGGCCCTGGAAATCGCCCGCCAAGAGTTTAATGAGGGCTATCCATTGCCGGAATTCTTGGATTACAGCTTGGTTCGGGGCCTATCTAAAGAAGTTCAGCAGAAATTAGGCGCCCAAAAACCAGAAACGTTGGGGCAGGCTGCGCGCATATCGGGGGTCACTCCAGCGGCCATTTCTTTATTGTTGGTTCATTTAAAGCGGGGCATTGGCAAATCCCAGGAGTCGGTGTGAGGGGGGCGGGTCTTGAGCTTGGGGTTGCTGAGCTTGGCTTGGCCTTATCGCAGAAACAGATGGCCGATTTAAATGTCTTCTTGCAAGAGCTTGAACGCTGGAATCGCGTGCATAACCTAACCTCGGTCGAGGGCGAGCAAGCCAGCATTGATCTGCATCTCATTGATTCTATTGCAATTTTACCAATAATGCGGGAATTTTTACCACCAACACATGTGCGTATTGCAGACCTTGGATCTGGCGGGGGTTTGCCCGCAATACCCATTGCAATTGCTGAGCCTAATTGGAGTATTAGCCTGATTGAGGCGGTTCGCAAGAAAACGGCCTTTTTGCAAAATGTAAAAGGCAAGCTTGGCCTCAGTAATGCATCGATTTACAGCGATCGCGTAGAGCACGTCGCAAGCCAAGAGCCGGGCAAGTACGATGCAGTTATTTCCAGGGCCTTTACAGGCCTAGATCGTTTTTTAGACTTAGCAGAGCCTTTTTTGAAACCAGGCGGCTTGGTTTTTGCTATGAAGGCAAAGCGTGCGGATGAGGAGTTGGCGACCGTATCGACCGAGCGCTGGCGGCTTTTGACAGACCGCCTTGTATTGATTCCCAACAGCACGGCGGAGCGGCGACTTTTGGTCTTTACGCCCCATGCGAAAATCACACCGTAAAGGCAAATAAAACCCCATGGCCAAAATATTCTGCATTGCAAATCAAAAAGGCGGCGTTGGAAAAACCACGACAGCAGTGAATCTGGCCGCTGGTTTAGCGGGGCATAAGCAGCGGGCGCTATTGGTTGATTTGGACCCACAAGGCAATGCAACCATGGGGTCTGGCATTGAAAAAGCAGAGCTTGATATGAGCGTATATCAGGTGCTGATTGGTCAGGCAACGGTAGCGGCGTCCGTGCAGCGCTGCGAAAGTGCCGGCTACGATGTCTTGCCAGCAAACCGTGATCTAGCGGGCGCAGAAATCGAGTTGGTTGATTTTGATGAGCGCGAGCTGCGCCTAAAGGCCGCGCTTGCTTTGGTGGGCGCTGAGTATGACTTCATATTGATTGACTGCCCGCCTGCCCTCTCCTTGCTCACGCTCAATGGCCTATGCGCAGCGAATGGCGTTATTGTTCCGATGCAGTGTGAGTACTTTGCCCTAGAAGGCTTATCGGATTTAGTGAACACCATCAAGCAGGTGCACGCTAACCTCAACCCGGATCTGATGATTATTGGCTTGTTGCGGGTGATGTTTGATCCGCGCATGACCTTACAGCAACAGGTGTCGGAGCAATTGCTGGATCACTTCGGCGACAAAGTATTTAAAACAATCATTCCACGCAATGTCCGTTTAGCGGAGGCGCCATCGTATGGCTTGCCAGGCGTTTCCTTTGATAAGACATCCCGTGGTGCCAAAGCGTATTTGGACTTTGGTGCGGAAATGATTAAACGAATTCAACAAATGTGATTGATCAAACTCCATGAGCACAATGAAGAAAAAAGGTCTTGGCCGCGGCCTTGAGGCCTTGCTGGGCGAAAAATCAAAGCCGGCCCAAGATGGCGGTGCCATAACTAGCCTACCCCTCAGCGCACTGCAGGCGGGTAAATACCAGCCCCGCCAGAAAATGGATTCAGGCCCGCTTCAAGAGTTGGCTGAAAGCATTCGCGAACAAGGCATCATGCAACCCCTCTTGGTGCGCGCAATTTCCGCAGGGAGATACGAAATTATTGCCGGCGAGCGCCGCTTTAGGGCTGCCACCTTGGCTGGGCTTGCTGAGGTTCCAGTCCTGGTGTCCCTGGCAGACGATAAGGGGGCGGCAGCAATGGCGCTGATTGAAAACATGCAGCGCGAGGATTTAAATCCGCTAGAGGAGTCACAGGGATTGGCGCGCCTGATAGAGGAATTTGGCTTTACCCACGAACAGGCAGCAAAGTCCGTGGGTAAATCTAGAAGCGCCATCAGCAACTTATTGCGCCTTAGCCACCTCGCAAAGCCAGTGCAGGCTATGTTGTTGGCCGGCGATATTGATATGGGTCATGCGCGCGCCCTACTCCCCCTGCCGGGAGCGAGTCAGGTAACGCTGGCGCAAAAAATCATGGCCCAAGGGCTTTCGGTGCGGGAAGCCGAGCGTTTGTCAGCAGTGCTGGCGCGGGCTGGCGGGCAAATGGGTGCGAAGAAGCCCAAAAAAGCTTCCGACGCGCCCGCGGCAGATCCGGATTTGCAGCGCTTATCACGAGATATTGCAGACTTAATCGGCCTTAGTGCCGAATTTAAGCTTAAAGGTAAAGGCGGAGAGTTGCGGATTCGCTTCAGCAAGGCGGATGAATTAGATGCCCTTTTAAAAAAACTGGGTATTGAAACGTAAACACCGGATAAGTTAAGGGATCTATTTGAAAGCGCCAACCAATCAACCGAAGGCCGATGATCCCTGGCAGGAGCCAGAGGAGCCCTATCGGGTCTATAGCAAGCAAGAAATGCAAGCACTATTGCAAACCGGTGCAGGCAAAAGTAGATTGACATTGCCATGGGGGGTAATAGCCGGTCAAATGCTGGCGACAATGTTGGGCGGGCTCATTAGTTGCATTTTTTGGGACGACGGCCGTATTGGCGTTTATACTTACTCGGCCTTTCTGGGTGGGTTAATTGGCGTTTTGCCTGCCACACTATTTTTGCTCCGCTTAGAAATTGCAAGAGGCGCTCAGCGCCTTACCTCTGGCGGTTTTTTGTCAGCGCT
>CANHMJ010000074.1 GCA_947461805.1 Burkholderiaceae bacterium | reverse complement strand
TTTGGTAAAGAAGCAATGAAGCCCCACAACTTGGTTTACACCATGATTGGTGCATCGCTCTTGTGGTTTGGTTGGTTTGGATTCAATGCCGGTTCGGCACTGGAAGCAAACGGAACAGCTGCTTTGGCCTTCTTTAATACCTTAGTAGCAACTGCAGCCGCTGTATTGGGTTGGACACTGGCTGAGTGGATTACCAAAGGTAAGCCTTCCATGTTGGGCGGTGCATCGGGTTGCGTTGCAGGTTTAGTTGCCATTACACCTGCAGCTGGCTTTGTTGGTCCAATGGGCGCGATCGTGATTGGCTTTATTGCCGGCGTGGTTTGTCTGTGGGGTGTATCGGGTCTAAAGCGCATGCTGGGTGCAGACGACAGCTTGGACGTGTTTGGGGTTCATGGCGTTGGCGGCATCATTGGCGCGATTTTGACCGGCGTGTTTGCTGATCCTGCATTGGGCGGCTCCGGAATCTGGGATTATGTTGCGAACGCTGCAGCAGCCGAGTATTCCATGGGTACCCAAGTTTGGCTGCAAGCCCAAGGCGTCATTACTACCGTTATTTGGTCTGGCGTCGTCTCGGTCGTTGCATTCAAACTGGTCGATATGGTGATTGGATTGCGTGTGAAGGAAGAAGAAGAGCGCGAAGGCTTGGATATTGCTTCCCACGGTGAAACAGCCTACGAATCCTAATTAGGCGGATTGTCGAAGCTAAATAGGCCCCAGTGGCCTATTTAGCCTTTTTATTGGGTTCTCCGGATCCAATGCCTTTTTTATAAAAAAACTTACAATGGTGAGATGGTTCCACATCTCATTACCGCCCTAAGCGGTCCCTTGCTCGAACTCGAGACCAAGGTACTTGAAGCAACTCCTGCTATCGAGCGTTGGTTTCGCTTGGAATGGCAAGAGCACACCCCTCCCTTTTATTGCTCGGTTGATTTACGGAACTCGGGTTTTAAGCTAGCGCCAGTCGATACCAATTTATTTCCGGGTGGTTTTAATAACCTCTCCCCAGAAATGCTGCCCCTTGCAGTCCAAGCAGCGATGGCCGCGATTGAGAAGATTTGCCCCGAAGCAAAAAATTTGCTCTTGATACCGGAGCGCCACACTCGGAATACGTTTTATCTGCAGAACATTGCGCGTCTTTCTTCGATTCTGCGTCAAGCAGGACTCAATGTTCGTCTTGGGAGTTTGTCTGAAGATATTAAGAAACCAACTTGGATTGATTTACCAGATGGCAATCGCTTACTGCTTGAGCCACTCGCGCGATTGGGTTTAAAAAAGCAACGCCTTGGCATTAAGGATTTTGATCCTTGTTCCATTTTGCTGAATAACGATTTATCTGCAGGCATACCGCCCATACTAGAAAACATCTACGAGCAATACTTATTGCCCGGATTGCATGCCGGTTGGCATATTCGCCGCAAGTCAAATCACTTTGAGGCTTACGATGAGGTGGCTAAGAAGTTTGCCAAGCTGGTTAATATTGATCCATGGATGATCAATCCGTACTTCACCAGCTGCAGCAATGTCAACTTCCATGAGCGTCAGGGCGAAGAAGAATTACAAGCAGCAGTAGAGCAAGTGTTAAAAAAGACCGCTAAAAAATACCGTGAATATGGCATAAAAGAAAAGCCGTATGTCGTAGTCAAAGCCGATGCTGGAACCTATGGCATGGGTGTGATGGTCGTGAATGATGCAAGCCAGCTTAAAAACCTCAATCGCCGTGATCGCAATAAGATGAGCGTTGTTAAAGAGGGCCTTGAGGTAAGCGATGTGATTATTCAGGAGGGCGTGTATACCTTCGAAAAAGTCAATGAAGCGGTTGCCGAGCCCGTGGTCTATATGATTGATCGCTATGTCGTTGGTGGCTTTTATCGCGTTCATACAGACCGTGGTCCCGATGAGAATCTCAACGCGCCTGGTATGCATTTTGTACCCTTGGCATTTGAACAAAATGCCATGCCGGATTACCACGCAAAACCCGGCAGTGCTGCTCCCAATCGATTCTATTTATATGGTGTGGTAGCCCGTCTTGCTTTGTTGGCCTCATCGCTCGAGTTAGAGCGCACTGACCCTAACGCAGAAGTGGCGTAAGTAAAGCTACCGAGACATTCCCTTGGATTTTTTATTCATTGCCGACCCCTTGGATTCCTTTGCGATACAGAAGGACTCCACGTTGGCAATGATGCGTGCAGGCCAAGCTGCTGGCCATCGCTTGTGGTTTGTGGAAACGCGCGGTATTGTTTGGAAAGACAACAGCGTAGTAGCTGACTGTAGGCCGCTAGCGATTAAGCCTAGTAGTACATCCTGGTATGAGGTGGGCCCAATTAAGTCCTGCCGACTGGCCGATTTTTCTGCGGTGTTGATGCGCAAAGATCCTCCTTTTGATATCGAGTACCTCAACACCACCTGGCTGCTCTCTGCGGCTGTTCGTCAGGGGGCACGGGTGTTTAATCAGCCTGGTGCGATTCGGGAGCATTCAGAGAAACTCTCCATTGCCGAGTATCCTGATTTGATCCCTGCTACCTTAGTTACGCGAGACCTTGCTGAGGTTGAGGCATTTCATGCAAGCCACTCGGATATTGTGATTAAACCCCTCGATGGGATGGGCGGCATGGGGGTATTTCGGGTGGGAAGCGATGGCCTCAATTTAGCTAGCATTGTTGAAACCCTCGGCGAAAATGGAGCACGTACATTAATGGTGCAACGTTTCTTGCCCGAGATTGCAGAGGGCGATAAACGGGTTTTGCTCATCGGCGGTGAAGTGGTCCCCTATGCTTTAGCGCGCATTCCCCAAGGAACAGAGATTCGCGGTAACTTAGCGGCCGGTGGCAAGGGCGTAGCGATGCCTTTGAGCCCCCAGGAAATGAAAGTTGCTCAATACTTGGCGCCGCTGCTTTGGCAAAAAGGCCTTTTCTTGGTAGGCTTAGACTTAATTGGTGGCTACCTAACGGAAATTAATGTGACCAGCCCAACGTGTTTTGTGGAAATTACGGAGCAGACCGATTGCGATGTCGCTGCGATTTGGCTGCGCGCTTTAGAAAAAGTCTTGCACTAATATGGCCGGAATTCTAATCATTGCCCATACTCCGATAGCGAGCGCCATGCTGAGCTTTGCCGAGCATGTGTATGGCTCGATACCAGAGCACATTCAGGCTGTCGATATCCCGGCACACGAGGATGCCAAAATCAGTTTCGAGCGGGTATTGGTTGCTGCCAAGGCAGTTGAAACGCATGGCGAGTTGCTGGTCTTGACGGATGTGATGGGCGCAACCCCGGCGAACGTTGCCTCGCGGTTGGTGACGCAGCAAAGTAGCGCGGGCATGAAATTAAAAGTCCAAATTTTAGCGGGACTGAATCTACCCATGCTCATGCGCGCAGTGTCCTATAAAGATGATGCATTAGATGCTTTGACACAAAAAACACTGCAGGGCGGTCAAAATGGTATCTTGCGTTTAGGCGGCGTCGCCAACGTACAAACTACCGAGAAATAGGATTAGTCATGCCAGTCGCTGAAATCACCATCATCAACAAACTCGGGCTTCATGCCAGAGCATCGGCTAAGCTGTCACAACTCGCCGCCCAGTACCAGTGCGAAGTATTGCTGAGTAAAGGCAGCCGTCAAATTAATGCCAAGAGCATTATGGGTGTGATGATGCTAGCCGCAGGTATTGGTAGCACGGTGACCCTGGAAACAATCGGAACGGATTCAGAAGAAGCGATGAAGGCCATCACCGCATTGATTAATGACCGCTTCGGTGAGGGCGAATAAACCGTGACCTTTTCATTGCATGGCATTCCGGTATCCAAGGGCATTGCCATTGGCCGAGCCGTACTGATTTCCAGGGCAGCTCTCGAAGTCAGTCACCACTTAATTGATCCCGGGCAAGAGGAAGTAGAAGCCAAGCGACTGCTTGCAGCCTTTAAGCAGGTTCAATCCGAGTTAACTACCTTACGCGGGGGATTGCCGAAAGATGCGCCACAAGAAATGGCTGCATTTTTGGATGTCCACAGCATGATTTTGGCTGACCCTACTTTGGCTGAAAAGCCGTTGAAATTGATACGGACGGAACGTCTCAATGCAGCGTGGGCTTTGACGACCGAGCTAAACGACTTGCTAGAGCAATTTGCAGAAATCGAAGATCCTTACCTGAAAGAACGTGCCCACGATATTCGGCAGGTGGCAGAGCGGGTTTTAAAAGCACTGCACTCACAACATAAGGATGGGCTATCCCAGCCCGATTTTTTGGCGCCAACCGATACGGGCGTCGACGCCATCATTGTGGCGCATGATATTGCGCCGCACGATATGTTGCGCTTTAAGGACTATGCATTTAAAGGATTTGTTACCGACCTTGGTGGTCGTACCTCGCATACCGCGATTGTGGCTCGCAGCATGGAAATTCCTGCGGTTGTGGGCGCGCGTCATGCTAGCGAGATTATTCGTCATGGTGATTGGCTGGTACTCGATGGCGACCGTGGGGTGGTGGTAGTTTCCCCCAGCGATCGTTTGTTGGCAGACTACCGGGCCTTACAACAAACAGAAATTGCTGAGGCGCAGAAGTTACAGCAAATTAAACATTCCGATACCAAAACGCGCGATGGCGTTCAAATTGAACTTTTAGCCAACATAGAATTACCAGAGGATGCGAAGCAAGCGGTCGAGTTTGGTGCGGTAGGGGTTGGCTTATTTCGTTCTGAATTTCTCTTTATGAATCGCAAAGAAGCCCTTCCAGGTGAAGAGCAGCAGTATTTAGAATACCGCCGCGTAATTGAGACCATGCACGGTTTACCCGTCAATATTCGAACCATTGATGTCGGTGCCGATAAAGCCTTGGGTTCGGTCAGCGACTTGTCGCAAACCGGAACGTCTCCACTGGGATTGCGAGCGATTCGTTGGTCCTTGACCGAGCCAGAGATATTCTTGACCCAGCTGAGGGCTATTTTACGGGCCTCTGCACATGGCCAAGCGCGGATCATGATTCCGATGCTGGCACATGCAAAAGAAATTAGTGAGACATTGCGCTTACTTGAAAAAGCGAAAGCCCAGCTGCAACAGCGAGATCAATTATTTAATCCCAATATTCAAATTGGGGCGATGATCGAGATACCAGCAGCAGCCTTGGTATTGCCTTTATTTATTCGACACTTTGATTTTTTATCGATTGGTACGAATGATTTGATTCAGTACACATTGGCGATTGATCGAGCAGATCATGCAGTAGCCCATTTGTATGATCCATACCATCCTGCGATCCTCAATCTACTGGCGAATATTATTAAGCAAGCGAATCAGGCAGGCGTTCCGATTGCGGTATGCGGTGAGATGGCCGGTGACCCAACCTTAACTAAGCTTTTACTGGGCATGGGCTTAACGGATTTCTCGATGCACTTCAGTCAATTACTATTGGTAAAGCGCGAGATCCTTAAAGCCGACGTGAGTCAACTCGGAGCAGCAACAGCCGCTGTGCTGAGTGCAATTGATCCGGCTGAGCAAGCGGATGCACTGGCAGCACTCGCCTCAGCTTAGTTGCCTGATTAATCTAAGCAGGGTGATGCTGGCCGCAAACTGAGCAGTTTGGGTTGCGGCTGATTTGGATCGTTTCAATTTGGGTGTTGCGCGCATTCCATAACAACAAGCGTCCAATCAAAGGACTGCCAAAACCAATCAGCACTTGCAGTGCTTGTGCTGCCTGCATTGTCCCGATAATCCCAACCAAAGGGGAGAAGACGCCCATGGTGGCGCAATTGATTTCTTCTGGGGCTTCGTCGGGCGAAAAAATACAGGCATAGCAAGGCGAGTCAGCACGCTTCACATCAAATACACTCAGTTGACCGTCGAGGCGCAATGCCGACCCAGATACTAAGGTGACGCGATGCTCGGTACAGGCCGCATTAATCAATTGACGGGTAGCAAAGTTGTCGGTGCAATCCAAAACCACGTCGATCGTGGGCAAAATAGAGGCCAAGGTACTAGCAGTAGCGCGCTCTTGCAATGGCATAACATGAATGCTTGGGTTGAGTGCCTCAAGAAAACGTTTGCCTGAATCTACCTTGCTGCTACCCACGCTATTTTGGGTATGCATGATTTGGCGTTGCAAGTTGGTTAATTCAACTGCATCAAAATCCATGAGGGTAATAGTGCCAATACCGGCTGCTGCCAAATAGGGTGCTGCAGCGGAACCCAGTCCGCCGGCCCCAATCACCAAAACGTGTGATCTGAGCAGTTTTTCTTGACCAGCAAGGTCAATTTCATCCAGCAGTAAGTGCCTGGAGTAGCGCAATAACTGCTCGTCATTCATGGCCTTAACCTATTCGAGCTTGGACGCCGAACGCTGTACTTCTTTGCCGTCGATAAAGGCAACGGCTTGTTGCAGCATGAAGTCATCTGGACCACCCAACTCAACGGGTTTTTTGGACTTGTCTTTATCGCGCTCTTCCGCAGTCTTGTTGGCATTCTTTTCTTCAATGCGCTGCAATTCTTCGATCCGGCGTTTTTGGCGATCCAAGATTAATTTTTCTTCTGAGGATTGTTTATTGCGTAAGTGTTTCTCACTATCAATTTCACGCGTAATTAAAACGTCATCAGGATCACCATCTTTATTTTGATCTACCGCGATATCGGGCTTAATGCCGAAAGCTTGAATCGATCGTCCTTTTGGTGTGTAGTAGTAGGCAGTTGTGATCTTCAGGGCAGAGTCATTCGAGAGTGGGCGAACGGTTTGTACGGAGCCTTTACCAAAGGTGGTCTTGCCAATAATGGTAGCCCGCTTGTAATCCTGAAGCGCTCCAGCAACGATCTCCGATGCAGAGGCGGAGAAGGCATTCACCAGAACGACCATCGGAACTTTCTTAAATAACGGAGGAACAGATGCCAAGGGATCGCCTGCTTCACTGAGGCGATACATCGAAGGCGTTGCATTGAAAATCTGGGTGGAATCAGGCGCCTGTCCCTTGGTTGAAACAATCACGGAATTGGCTGGCAGGAACGCTGCTGCAACGCCAACAGCCCCTTGTAGCAGGCCGCCGCCGTTGTTCCGCAAATCCAAGATAACCCCTTTTAAATTGGGATTTTTCTCGGCTATTTCACTGAGCTTCTTTGCTAAATCGGGAACGGTGCGTTCTTGAAAGCTGGTAATCCGAACCCATGCAATATTTTGATCTACGATTTTAGTTTTGATCGACTGCACTT
>CANHMJ010000073.1 GCA_947461805.1 Burkholderiaceae bacterium | reverse complement strand
ATTCACCATGTCATCGGACTGGTAATGGATCATCGAATCCATACCCACAACATAGTCAAACTCCCCAAACGCCTCATCGAGCATGTCACCCGAATGAAAGGTAATATTCTGGCGCTCTTCTGCGGGGATGCGTTCCTGCGCTAACTCGACTAATTTTGGTGATAAATCGACTGCAACGACGTGTGCACCACGCTTGGCCATTTCTAAAGCCAACGCGCCGGTACCGCAACCAGCATCCAAGATCCGCTTACCGCTTAAATCTTCGGGCAAGCGGTTCAAAATACGCTGACGGGTTTGGTCTCTACCTGCGCGGACCGTCGCCCGAATGCCGCTCACTGGCGCATCGGAGGTGAGCTTAGCCCACGCATCGACTGCGGTCCGATCGAAGTAGTTCTTCAGCTTGCTACGGCGATCTTGGTAGGACATTTCAGCCATGGTTAATCAAATCCCAGTAAGTCAAAAATTTCACGGTCTTTCAATGATTCCGTCAATATCGGATCATCGTCCAGCAATAAGCTGGCAGCCAGGCGTAAATACTCCTCTTTCACTGCCTCAATCTCCGGGGTCGATTCCATTTCAAAAATGGTGCACTTCTTGAGACGACTGCGGCGAATGGCATCCAGATCCGGAAAATGCGCCATGGTCTTTAGACCAACCCGCGTATTGAACTTATCAATTTGATCCGTGTCTTTACTGCGGTTCGCAATCACACCGCCGAGACGAACGTTGTAATTTTTTGCTTTTGCGCTGATGGCTTGAACAATGCGATTCATCGCAAAAATCGAGTCAAAATCGTTGGCAGCCACAATTAAGGCCCGGTCCGCATGCTGCAGCGGCGCAGCAAAGCCACCGCAAACAACGTCACCCAAAACATCAAAGATCACTACATCGGTATCTTCTAAGAGGTGATGCTCCTTGAGTAATTTGACGGTCTGGCCAACCACATAGCCGCCGCAACCTGTTCCAGCTGGAGGGCCGCCTGCCTCTACGCACATCACGCCATTAAAGCCTTCGTAGACAAAGTCTTCAACCTTTAATTCTTCTGAGTGAAAGTCCACGGTCTCCAGGATATCGATCACGGTTGGCACTAGCTTACCGGTCAGGGTAAAGGTCGAATCGTGCTTAGGATCGCAGCCGATTTGGATCACTTTTTTACCTAACATCGAGAACGCTGCCGATAGGTTTGAAGAGGTTGTGCTTTTGCCAATGCCGCCTTTGCCATAAATGGCAAATACTTTGGCATTGCCAATTTTCTCCAGGGGATCCAGATGAACCTGGACGCTGCCCTCACCATCGGGTGGTTTGCGGGTTGTAATTTCTGAGATGGGTACGCTGACGGTATTCATTAAATTGCTACTCCTTCGTAAACACCTTCTAATCTATCTTCGAAATCTTGTGCAACACGACGCAAGGTTTCTAGAACAGATGGTTCGGGTTTCCAATATTGCCTTTCAGAGGCTTCTAAAAGGCGGTTTGCTACTTTGACTGAGGCGGCTGGATTGAGGCGCATAAGACGCTCGCGCATATCGGCATCCAAAATAAAGGTTTGGGTAAGTTGCTGATAGACCCAAGGCTCAACTTGACCCGTGGTGGCTGACCAGCCGACGGTATTCGTGAGGTGCGATTCAATCTGACGTACCCCTTCATAACCATGCTTGAGCATGCCTTCATACCACTTTGGATTGAGCATGCGCGATCGGGTTTCTAATGCCACTTGTTCGTTTAGCGTACGGACAACGCTCTCACCTTTGGTTTGATCACCAATATAAACTGGTGGCGCTTTACCGCCTTTAGCGCGCTTCACGGCGCGGCTAATCCCGCCCAAGGTATCGAAGTAAGTATCAATGGTAGTGACGCCGAGCTCAATCGAATCGAGGTTTTGGTAGGTTAATTCCACGTCCGCCAAAATGCGCTGGAGCAATTCTTTCTGTGCTTGGGGGCGACCATTACGGCCGTAGGCAAAACTTTTGCGGCTGGTATAGGTTTCGGCTAGCTCATCCTCATCCTGCCACAAGCCGTTATCTACCATCATATTGACGTTGGCACCATAGGCGCTTTCTGCATTGCCATACACACGCAAGGCGGCTGTCTCTAGATCGCAACCGGTTTTTGCCTGGTAATCGAGTGCATGCTTACGCACAAAGTTCTCGGTAATGGGCTCATCTGCAGCAGCGGCAAGGTAGGCTGCTTCAGCCAATACTTTCACTTGAAGCGGCATTAAGTCCCTGAAAATTCCGGAGATCGACACCATCACATCAATCCGAGGACGCCCAAGCTCAGCCAATGGAATTAAGCTTGCGCCTGCTACTCGGCCGAAGCTATCAAAGCGTGGCAAGGTTCCCATCAAAGCCAAAATTTGGGCAATTGGACCGCCCTCAGTTTTGAGGTTATCAGTACCCCAAAGCACCAGGGCGATGGATTCTGGTAAAGCATTGCCATCCGCCTGATAGCGCTCGAGTAATTTATTAGCCTGCATTTGCCCGTCACGTACGGCAAATTTGCTGGGGATACGGAATGGATCAAAGCCATGTACATTTCGGCCCGTTGGCAATACATCGGGATTGCGCAGCACGTCACCACCAGGTGCTGGCTTTATATAACGGCCATCTAATGCACGGTAGATGCCTTGCAGCTCGCTATCCTCTTGCATGAGGCGATCCATCCTCACAAGACCATCTAGCTGTTCGCGCATTGCATCGGAGAGCGACAAGTTATTTTCGGTAATAGAGCGATCAACGGTAGCGCCGTCTACCAGTCTGGCAATAATGGCGCGATCGAGCGTCTTCGCTGGGCCATCACCGGCCTGAGCCGAGCTCATTAGCATATCAATCCGCTCTTCTTTGCTGAGCGCATTACCAAGAACATGGAGCCCATGGGGAATCAAAGCGTATTCCATTTCCAGGATTTGCTCTGTCAGCTTATTAAGGCTAGCCGCAACGATCTGGCGATCCATGGTTTTCCAGCTAGGTTCTAGCGGCACTAAATTGAGTTCAGCTGCTTGAACCTGAATCATCTCGATCAAATCCAATTGCTCATTGCTATCCATGCTGACCGTGGCATCATCCGTTTGGATTGCTGGCGCTAGAGTACGCCACCGATCGAGGGATGCTTTAAGGTCGACCAAACCACGATACAACCCGGCTTGCGCAACCGGAGGCGTTAGATAGCTAACCAAGGTAGCGCCTGCACGGCGCTTGGCGATTGCGCCTTCCGATGGATTATTGGAGGCATAAATGTAAATGTTAGGCAAATCACTGATTAAGCGATCTGGCCAGCATGCACCCGACATACCCGATTGCTTGCCAGGCATAAATTCGAGTGCACCATGGGTACCAAAATGCAATACCGCATTGGCATTAAAGTCTTCACGAATGTAGCGATAGAAGGCAGAGAAGGCATGGGTTGGTGCGAAGCCCTTCTCATACAAGAGACGCATGGGATCGCCCTCGTAGCCAAAGCCAGGCTGAATTGCCACAAGCACATTACCAAATTGCTTACCCAACACAAATAGAGCACTGCCGTTCGTTAGCATCCGTCCTGGTGCAGGGCCCCACTGTGCCTCAATCTCTTTTAACCAAGGCTCACGCTTGACGTAATCATCCAAACCAATTTGCGCATGTACATTGGCATCCATACTAAATTGCTGGGAATTACCCGTCAGCATTTGCTCGCGCAAATCATCTACAGAGTCCGGGACATCGACTGTATATCCCTCATCACGCAAGCCCTTAAGCGTGTTGAATACCGACTCAAAAACACTTAAATGCGCTGCTGTACCAATGCGGCCAGCATTGGGTGGGAAATTAAAAATAACCAAGGCTACTTTACGGTCATGCTTTACCGTTTTACGCATCGCAATTAACTTGGTAACGCGTGCCGCTAGCATGGCAGTCCGCTCAATGCAGGTGAACATGTCATGCGCATTGGTATTGACTTCAAAAGTGCAGGCTTTATGGCATCCGGTACAAGCAACACCAGCAGCGCCAGCACGGCCACCAAAGATCATTGGATTTGTTGCGCCATCTAGCTCTGGAATCGCAATCATCAAGGTGTTCTCAACTGGCATTAAGCCTTGGTCTGACTTGCCCCAATCGCTTAAGGTTTGAAACTCCAGGGGATGCGCTGCCAAATACGGAACGTCCATTTTAGATAAAACCTCTTCGGCGGCTTT
The DNA here is from genome assembly GCA_947461805.1 of Burkholderiaceae bacterium. Classification (GTDB taxonomy): domain Bacteria; phylum Pseudomonadota; class Gammaproteobacteria; order Burkholderiales; family Burkholderiaceae; genus Polynucleobacter. The sequence continues at coordinate 3,016 of CANHMJ010000073.1, read as the reverse complement.
TGCATCGTTGTAAGCAGGGCCGCCAACCAAGGAGAATCCGGTTAAGGAAACCACCGCATCCACTGCACATTCATCGTGATTCATTAAAAAAGCATCAATCGCCGGTCTAGCGTCAAGACCAACCGCAAAAATAGGCACTACTTGCAAGCCCTGGGCTTCCATGGCAGCAATCACCGAGTCGTAATGCAGCGTATTACCAGCCAAAATATAGGAACGCAGCAATAACAATCCAACACGGCCGCGTGATTTTTGATCCGAGACTAATTTGGGTAAATCACGCAACTCTTCACTCATACGGCCCTTGAGGCGCGGATGATAAATACCGGTTTCGGGGTAGATTAAAGGCTCAACACTTTTCTCTTGGCTACGTAATACGGCGCGCTCGCCTTGGGCATAGCGATTAATCAGGCTGCGCACCATGTGGTACATGTTTTCTTCTGAGCCGCCGAGCCAATATTGCAATGTTAGGAAATAGGCACGCACATCCTGAGCGCTGCCGGGAATAAATTTCAGGATCTTAGGTAAACGGCGCAACATCCGCATTTGAGCGGCCCCGCCGGTTTGGGCTTTTTCTTTGTTACCACGCAAACGCTTGAGTAAAGCCATCAAGCCAGTGGCAGGCTTGCCCATATCAAAATTACCCATGCGGGTTAGCGTCACGATTTCTCCTGCAGACATCGCGCACACCATGGCATCGCATTCCAGTCGACGTGCTTTAAGTGCATCGATTACTGGCAAGAAATGGTCTTCCATGAACAACATCATGGAAACTACAATGTCTGCCTGAGCAATGTCATCGATACAGGCTTTAAGGGCTTTCGCATCGACCGTCCAACTCGAAGCCGCATGAATCGTTAATGCCAAGCCTGGCATTTTCTTTTGTAAAGCAAAGCGAGCGCGCTCGGTTGCGCTGACCAAGTGCGTATCCATGGTGACAATCACCACTCGAATTGGTGTGTGATTAGCGGCCATAGTGGGCCTTTGCATCGTATAAGGTTTCAATTGTGATCATCGACAGCCCCTGCTCTATGGCAAAACGCTCTGTATTGCGGCGAGCCTTTCCACGTACAAAGAAAGGAATTTTTCCAAGCTCTTTCATGGCGTCGGGCGCCCATGCTGCTTCACCTACAACGGCATCAACTACTGCACTGGCGGTAACACTGATTTGTTCTGCTGGTATTTCTGTTTTGACCGGAGCTGCTGGAGCATGATTGACAGCACGGTGGCCTAAATGTGATCCGGCAGCGCTGGCATCAAACTCAAAGTCTTCACGGAACATCATGATGAGGTGCTCTTCTAAGCCCATCATCAATGGATGAATCCAGGTATCAAATAAGACATTTGCACCTTCAAAACCCATTTGTGGAGAGTAGCGCGCTGGAAAATCTTGAACATGTATTGGAGCTGAAATCACTGCACATGGAATGCCAAGGCGCTTGGCAATGTGACGCTCCATTTGCGTTCCCAGCATTAAATCCGGACTTAATTCCGTCGCCTTTTGCTCTACTTCTAAATAATCATCGGTAATTAAAGCCTCTACGCCATAGAGCGCTGCTGCTTCACGCACGTCACGAGCAAACTCACGACTGTAGGTGCCAAGCCCAACCACTTCAAAGCCGATTTCCTGACTAGCAACACGGGCAGCGGCAATCACGTGAGTAGCGTCACCAAAAATGAAGACCCGCTTGCCGGTTAAATAGGTTGAGTCAACCGATTTGGAATACCACTGTGCGCGGCTATTTTGATAGCGATCCACCATGCTGGCATCAAGTCCTGCGAGAGCCACGACTTCAGCAATAAATTCTGTGGTGGCATTGACGCCAATTGGAATGACCTTGGTTGCAGGCTGACCAAAAGTCCGCGTCAGCCATGATGCCGCTACGCCGGCGATTTCAGGATACAGAACCACGTTGAAGTCAGCCTCACCCAGACGCTGGAGGTCAGCAACGCTTGCATTAAGCGGTGCTGTGACATTCACCGCAATACCCAGCTCGCCCAATAGTTTCTGAATTTCATGCACGTCATCGCGATGCCGAAATCCGAGTGCTGTAGCGCCTAAAATATTGCAGCTGGGTACTTTGCCGGCAGCGCGTGCAGCGGTGCGCTCGGCCACCAAGGTTGCAGTGGGTGTTTTCACCGTAGGTGCTGCTAAGGTGCGCACCATTTGATAAAAGGTTTCGGCCGCGCCCCAATTTTCTTTTTTCTGATACGACGGCAATTCCAGTGGAATCACCGGAATTGGTAAGTTCAAGGCTTTTGCTAAACCAGCAGGATCATCTTGAATCAACTCTGCTGTACACGAGGCTCCAACCATCATTGCGTTTGGCTTAAAGCGCGCATACGCCTCACGGGTTGCATTCTTAAAGAGCTCTGCGGTATCGCCGCCCAAGTCGCGTGCTTGGAAGGTGGTATAGGTTACGGGGGGGCGTTTTTTTGAACGCTCGATCATTGTGAACAGTAGGTCAGCGTAGGTGTCGCCTTGGGGTGCATGCAAAACGTAATGCACATCCTTTAGTGCAGTGGCAATGCGCATAGCGCCCACATGTGGCGGTCCTTCGTAGGTCCAGAGTGTCAGTTGCATATCAGGCTGCCAGCTTCATACGACGTTGCAATGGACGCGCAAACAATTCAGCCAAGTCAGCTGCTTGTTCGTAACCGTGGACTGGACTAAAGACCAACTCAATCGACCATTTGGTGGTGATGCCTTCTCCCTCTAGTGGGTTGGCTAAACCCAGTCCACACACCACGATGTCAGGGTTATCTTCCCGGCAACGATCGAGTTGCTTTTCAACGTCCTGTCCTTCAACGAGGCGAACATTGTCTGGTAAGAGTGCGAGTTCTTGAGCTAAATGCTGGCGGTGTAAATAAGGCGTTCCGACTTCGAGCAAAGTCATACCCATTTCGTTGTGCAAGAAACGAGCCAGGGGAATTTCCAGCTGTGAATCTGGGAAAAAGGAAATGGTTTTTTGATTCAGAATCGCTTTGTAACGCTCTAATGCCGAAACTGCGCGGGCTT
>CANHMJ010000072.1 GCA_947461805.1 Burkholderiaceae bacterium | reverse complement strand
TTGATATTTCTCGTCTGGACATGTTCAAGGCAAATCAAAATTTTGTGGCCAGCTCCCATGCCAATGCGCAAACACAAATGGACAGTTTGGTAAATGAAATGAACAGCTTAAAACAGCTGTTTGTGCAATCACAGAGCGGTTCTTTAAATCCAACCAATTACAAGGCTTTAAAAGTCCAGGCTGAGCAGATTTTGATTGCTATGAAGCAGCAAATGACAGCCAAGGACGGAACCGGCAACCCGATCTTTGGGGATGCCGTCAATCAGGTTCAGATCGAGCCTAATGTGATGGTGGAGTCGGGGGTGAAATTTAATGATGCATTTGGTACTGGCGGGACCCTTAGGACCCCTGAAAATAGCCAGATGTACATCAATATCCAGAAATTTGTGACTTATTTAGACGAAAAAGGCCAAAATACCGGCATAACGACTCAAACTGCGGATCAAGTATCTGCAGGCTTAAACGCCTCATTTGACCAGCTCAACATGACGGTACAACGGAGTGGTGGGGTGGCTGCCCAGGTAGATAATGCCAAAACTGCAATGTCGGCATTTGGGGTCCAATTGGCGGATACTCAGTCGGTACTATTGGATACAGACATGGCTGCGGCAACGGCATCTTATACTAGAGCCCAAACCTTGCTTAACGCTGCCCAGGCAATGTTTGCTAGACTGCAGCAAAGTAACTTATTTTCAAAACTCTAAAACTGAATAGATAGAAGTATGAATATCCCAATTGGGTGGATTATTGCGATGGCCTGTGCCCTGGGGGGTTATGCCCTCCATGGCGGAAATATTATGGTTCTGTGGCAGCCAACGGAGGTTCTAACCATTGTTGGCGCCGCTGTAGGAACCATGATTGCCGCCAACACCCCAACTAATCTGAAGAAAATGTTTGCAGGGTTGGGGGGCGCCTTTAAGGCAGCAGGAAATGTGAAGCAAAAGTCTTTAGATCTTTTGTGCCTGATGTTTGAAATTTTACAAAAGATCAAGCGGGATGGATTGATGTCTTTAGAAGGAGATATCGAGGAGCCCGAATCAAGTCCACTCTTTGAGAAATACCCCGAAATTTTAAAAGACCATCATTTGGTCGATTTTATTACCGACTATTTGCGCATGATGCTGGGTGGATCCCTAGACGTGATCCAGATCGAAAGTTTGATGGAGCAAGAGCTGGACGTGCACCATACCGAAGCCCATATCCCAGTCAATGCAGTGACCAACGTCGGCGATGGTTTACCGGCATTCGGTATTGTGGCTGCGGTGATGGGCGTGGTCCACACCATGGGTTCGATTGGCTTGCCACCTGCTGAATTAGGAAAGCTAATTGGCGCCGCGCTCGTGGGAACCTTCCTAGGTATTTTGCTGGCGTACGCATTCGTTTCCCCAGTAGCAAAAGTACTTGAGCAAAAAGCAGATGCAGAAGGCCGCTTCTACATGGCGATAAAAGCAATTCTGATTGCAAGTTTAAATAATTTCCCTCCCGCAGCAGCTGTGGAGTTTGGTCGTAAAGTACTCTTTAGCTACCAGCGTCCTTCATTTGCTGAGCTTGATGAGGGTACCAAAGCAGTTAAAGGAAAGTAAGCGGGATGGCTAAGAGCGACGCGCCGATTATTGTCATTAAGCGCGTTAAGAAGGGCGGACACGGGCATCACGGTGGCGCTTGGAAGATCGCCTACGCCGACTTCGTAACGGCCATGATGGCCTTCTTCTTGTTGATGTGGGTGCTAGGCTCTACAACGGCAGGAGATTTGGCTGGTATCTCTTCCTATTTCCAAAACCCACTCCGTGTTTCTTTGTCAGGCGGTCAAGGCTCGGGGGATGCAACCCGCATTATTAAGGGTGGCGGTGACAATATCACTAAAACAGTTGGCGAGGAGTCGCGCGCCGATGCGGATACCGAGCAGCGCCGGATCAGCGATTCTTCTGTAACCGACGTTGAAAATGCCCGTAAAGATAAAACCAAAAACGAGCTGGTAAAAGAAGATATCGAGAAGAAGATTGACGCCGACCCGGAGTTAAAAAATTCCAAAGGCCAAGTATTCATGGACATAAACGCCGAGGGCTTACGCATTCAGGTGGTGGATGAAAAAGGCAAGCCCTTGTTCAGTAGTGGAGGTTCGGTACCTAGCGTTTCTGCACGTAGACTGTTGCGAATTATTGGTAAATCCCTGCAAGCAACCCCCAACTCAATTCGAATTGAAGGCCACACCGACGGTACAAAATACGGTAATGGCGAGGCAGGCTACACCAACTGGGAGCTGTCAACCGAGCGCGCAAACGTAGCACGTCGCGAGTTGATTACAGGGGGCTTAGATCCATCCCGCGTAGTACAGGTGATTGGTTTTGCAAACACAGTACCACTCAATCCCGAGGATTTAAATGATCCCCTTAATCGCCGTATCTCTATAACAGTACTGAATAAAAAACCAAAGCAAGAAAGCAAGCCGCTTACAAGGCCGGTAGAAAAATTACCTGAGGGTGTGCCAAAGGGAGCCCAAGAGATACCGGTCAATCTACGTGCCCCGGCTCAATTCTTATCAAAAGACAATGCGCCAAAATCGCCAGCCATGGAGATACCGCCTAAGGCACTCCCTTCTCCCGACAAGTCAGCGAGGTAGCGCCTTGTTAAGAGTGTATGGCTTAGCCCTTCTCGTCGGAGCGTCGATTTGCAGTTCGGCATACGCATCAGAGAGTAAGTCACAGACCTCAAGTGCGACTGCAAAAACCCAACAGTCAGCCTCAGCGAATGCGAGCTCAGAACCCTTTGTTGGTCCTGCTAGCGAGGCAAAAAAACTGTATCGACGGTATAAGCGGGCGTATGACAAAACAGTGGTGGCAATTGCTTGCGTACGCGATCCAAAATGCATCGAGCCTGAGGATGCAGTACTGCGTCACAGTAAAGAAGCCCTGCAAATCTTGCAAAAGCTAGATGCGTTAGCAGCAGAGGGTGATGTTCAAGCAAATTACTATCGGGGTTTAATCGCATTTGAGCGCGGACGGTTCTACGATGCCCAGGCATCAGTGATAACGCATCCCGATTTCATTTTGAGCGCGACCGTGTTTCGGCGATATTCTAGAGAACAGTTTTTGCTGGCAGAAAAATACTTTAGTGTGCCCGCTAAATTGAATAATCCCTTTGCCTGCCGTTATATGGGCGATATTTACAGCTCGACTATTTTGGGGCAACCCCGCAAAGATAAGGCGACAAACTATTACTATGCGGCAGCGATCGGATTTATTGATCAAGGCAATAAAATAGAAGGTGCGAAGATGTATACGGCCATGAAGGAGAATGCAAACCCTGCGGATTCTCGGATCGTTAAAGTCTATGCTAAATTGCACAATGAAGAGCCTATTGCGAGCTGGAGAAAATTGCCCAACGATATCGTGCAAAAGATCCCCTCCAAAAAATCACAAGAAACACTAAATTAGTAGTTAACGGAGACCTGCGATCATGAATGCAAAAATTGAGCTGCTGACGAGATTCCTAAAAAAACTCTTGTTCTGGTTGATATTCCCGTTAATTCTGCTGATTTCCCTTTTTGGCTTGGGCGAGCAGTTTGAGGTTGGTCGTTTATCTGCCATTGCTAGCTGCGAAGGCAGTGTCAATAATCCAGCATGCATACGTAGCAAAGGGTATTTGGCAAATGCGCCGTATTACCCCGACTTGACGCGCCGTTATCTTGCTTCCTATGCGCGAATGATTGGCGGGGATCTTGGTGCAAGCTATCGGGTGGAGCCACAACTGCCTACGCTCAATTTAAAAAAGGCGAATGAGGGCGGCGAAGAAGATCTCGATGATGCAGAAGAGCAAAAATCGGGCCCCACTAAAGATAAGTTACCCCCCCGCTAAGAAGTAAATCCTAAATAGGCCTTGGCTTAACGATGGGAAATACGGATTGGCATTCTGTGCTTCGTTTGCAATTGGTATTGCTGGCATGTCTTGCTCTACTGGCCTGCTCTGATTATCAGCGTGCCCGTTCTGCCTATGAGGCAGGGGAATATACCAAGGCACTGCAAATTTTCGTCCGCCTTTCTGAGGCGGGAAATAGCCAAGCGCAATACGACTTATCTCAGATGTATTTCCAAGGCATTGGAACCCCCAAGAGCATTGAGCAGGGTTGGATGTGGATGAACCGCGCTGCCGATAAAGGCAACATACAGGCGATGCTGGAGTTGGGCGTTCGTTATCAAGTGAGCGGCAGCCTAGAAAACGGCGAAGAGATGGCTTTTTTATGGTTTCAAAAAGCCGCCATGGCAGGTAGCCCGGTTGGGCAATACAACCTGGCCCGCCTCTATGAATCCGGAAAACAGACCCCGGTCGATTTAGTAAAGGCGTATGTTTGGATGACCTTGTCCAATAAAAGCGGAAATCCGACTGCAGCGCCTGAAGCGAAGGTGCTCAAGGCAAAGCTCAGCCCGGACGAGCTTGCCAGCGCTAACCAGATGATTGAGGAATTAAAAAAGACCCTGCCTTAAGCTCGTTCTGAAAGCGCGGGGGCCAAATCGTTTATCCTCCAGTTTGAACTACTACCGATACGAGGTGTGCGTTGGCGGAATCTGGTGATAATTCCCAGGAAAGAGAGCTAGAACCGAGTGAGCAGCGAATCATACGTGCTCGTGAGCAGGGTCAGCTTCCGCAATCAAGGGATATCGCGACCTTTGCCCTGCTAACGGTTTTTATCATCTTTTTAATCGCTGCAGGACCTCTATTGCTCCAGCAGTTGGTATTAATGACCAAATCCAGTTTTATCTTTGCTGAGCCAGCAAAGTTGATTGATCATATTCAAGGGTGGTTCGGCGGCCCTTTAGTCGTAGTACTGATTTTGCTGGCCTTGATTTTTTTGCCGGTGTGGTTGGTCGGCTTATTGGCCCCCCTGTTCTTGGTTAATTTTCAAGCCTATTACGCACCGATGTTTAAGTTAGAGCGACTTGATTTTATTGCTGGATTTGGGCGAATGGTATCCCTCAATGCCCTGGCGGAGTTGGTTAAAAATATCGTCAAGACAGCCCTCGTACTTGGAATCGGTATCGCTTATTTGGCTGGGCTTTTTGTTTATATTCGCTCGATAGTAAGTCAGGATTTTGACTCTGCCCTCATGCACACCACCTATTTAATCTTGGGTGGTTTTTTGCTGTTGATGGCGCCGTTACTGCTCATAGCGGTTGGAGACGGATGGTATCAGTGGTTTAATTTCCGCAAAGAAATCCGGATGAGTCCGGAAGAAATGAAGCAGGAAATGAAAGAGTCAGAAGGCTCTCCTGAGGTGAAGCAACGTTTGCGACAGCGGCAGCGGCAAATGGCATCATCGCGAATGATGGCAGCGATCGAGAGGGCAGATGTGGTTTTAGCTAACCCAGAACACTACTCGGTGGCGCTACGGTACGACATCAAAACCATGGCCGCTCCGATTGTGATTGCAAAAGGAGCAGATCAAATTGCATTGCGTATACAAGAGGTGGCACGGGAGAATGATGTGCCGATCGCACAGATTCCGCCGCTAGCACGTTACCTTTACAGCCAGCTAGAAATTGGCGAAGCGATACCGATGTCCTTGTTCGAGGCAATTGCGAAAATATTGGCTTGGGCTTATGAGGTCAAGGAATTGGGAGGGGCTCAGGGCGAGATACCTGAAGTCAGCTTTATTCCGGAGCAACTGAAGCCCGGAAAAGCCGTGCTTTAATTCATGACGCTTTTGGCAAACGTACTTCCTACATCTTCAGGGAAGTAATAAATCAACATCAGTTCATTGCGGTTATTGAGACTGCGACCAATTTGAAATGCGACCTGGCCGCCCGCAAAAATATAGGTTTTAGATTTACGAATCCCTGCAGCAAAAGCACTTTCTTGCCCATCGGAGGGGGTGTAGTCAAGACCGTATTTGATGGTGAAGCGCTCAATGATGGTGTCGGCTACATTTTTGTTGTAGTAGCCTAATTCTTTCTTCATCAACACCAGACGGCCAGCTTCGTTGTAGATTAACCAGATTGACTCTTCTTTACCATCCGTTTTGATTTTGCAACTAAAGGAGAGTTCATACGCGGTGCAACCAAACTTATCTTTAGCGTCTTCCCGCGTGGTATTGAATGGAATGGTTGCGTAATCTTCCATTGGTAGCTTTACAACCTTGGTATCGGGTAACCAAACCTCCGTTTTCGCTTGCTCTTCATTCTTCCCACAGGCGCACAGTAAGGTCGCGAGGGCGCACAGTGTAAGTATTTTGACGGAAGGGAAGCGCGCGAACATGAACTCTCTCGATAAAACGAAGATTAAACAACTATCATGGAATTACTATACTCGATCTTGAATCATTTGCGCGAAGCGTTTCGAGGCGCTGCCTGATTTACCAGTACGCGCTTGGCGGCGCATAGACTAAGATTTTGGCGGGATTCAGGTAGTTTTTATTTTGGTGAATTTCATAATGGAGATGGGGGCCGGTGGAGCGGCCAGTTGAACCTGATTCTGCAATAACTTGGCCGCGGACAACCGCTTGGCCTGGCTTAACTATGAGTTTGCTGTTGTGGGCGTATTTTGAAACAAAGCCTTCGCCATGGGCGATCTCAACGAACTTACCGTAAGCAGGATCAACCCCAGCTTTCACCACCTCGCCATCTCCTGCAGCAATAATTGGCGTCCCAGTCGGAGTTATAAAGTCGATCCCAGAATGTTGCGCCAATTGCTTTGTAAATGGATCAATTCGTACTCCAAAATTACTGGTCATGCCCAGTCGGGCGTCGATTGGGGGGCCTATCGGCAGTGTTCGAAGCCATTGGTACTGCTTCAGCCACTCTGGCTCTAGCTTCGTAAATACCTCAATCATCTCTGAGGCCTTACTAACCGATTCTTCGAGGTTTTCAGCAAGGGTCTTGGTGTGGTCGTATTTAAAGCTGAGCGGCTTCAGCGGACCACCTAAATTGGAGGACTCCGTGAATTTATTTTTGACCGTGTAGGGCGTTGAGATGGCAAGGTAGCGGTCTTTGATCGACCTTAACTCGTTGAATTGCAGCGATGCTTTAGCCAGTTGATCTTGGGTATTTTTAAGTTGCTTTGCGTACCGTTGATCCAGTGCCATGCGCTCTTTCACTGTTACCACGCCACTCACTTCCCTGGCAAACTCGGGGTTTACTTCTAAAGCAATGTGGATGCCAGTAGAAAAGATCAAAATTCCCAGCAACAAAAATGAGCCGCAAACCA
>CANHMJ010000071.1 GCA_947461805.1 Burkholderiaceae bacterium | reverse complement strand
AGCTCACTAAAAAATCCATAGCAATCGTGCGCCGCTAAATACTGTCCAGCGCGTTTATGCTCATCCCGGGCGCGTTTGCGTGTAGCAGGAGTAAACCAAGCACCGGCATTTTTTTCACTGCCATCGATGCCGTCCGTATCAGCAGCCAGCGCTGCAATGCCATCGAGATCGGGTGTTGCTGCAAACAGCGAAAGTAAGAATTCACTGCAGCGCCCGCCGCGGCCTTTGACGCCAGCAGGCAAGGTCACCGTGCACTCGCCCCCTGAAATCAAGGCCATTGGTAAAGCGCCCCATTGCCCATGGGTCAGAGCCTCTCTGGCTAATCCCGCATGCACTAAGGCAACGTCTTTTGCTTCTCCCGTAATGGTGTCGCCCAAAATAAATGGGGTGTAACCAAACTGGCGCACACACTCAGCTGCAGCCTCTAGGCTGCGATGGGCTGTAGCAATCACGTGATTGCGAACCGGCTGGTTTACTAAATCAAGCTCTTTTAGGGTTTCTGGAATGAGTCCGCTGCGCCCTTTTTCGAGGTGCGCTAATACACTGGCGGGAATGAGATCAGACCCGAGGTTGTATTTAGCCAAAATCGCACACGCATCTTCATAGGTGGAATAGTCTGCGGCGCAGGGTCCGCTCGCAATGTCCGCCGGCGAATCGCCCGTGACATCGGAAATCAATAAGGCCTCAACACGAGCGCCACGTGCAATCGCAAGGCGCGCAACATTGCCGCCCAAAATAGCAGATAGGTGTTTGCGTACGATATTCATTTCTTCGATTGGTGCGCCGCTGCGCAATAGCGCTTCGGTGGTCTTGCGCATATCGTCAATCGTGATTCCAGCCTGTGGGAGTGTCAGTAAACTCGATCCACCGCCCGAGACAAGCGCAATCAAGATATCCCCCGCTTTGAGTTCGCCCACGCGTTGCATCATCTGGGCGGCTCCATCCATTCCCGCCTGATCGGGAACAGGGTGACCTGCCTCAACGATCGTAATGTGTTGTGTAGGAGAGGCGTGGCCGTAGCGTGTCAGAACAATGCCCTCGAGCTGGACATGAGGCCAATGGCTGGCAGCATGGGACTCTAGCGCAGTAGCCATAGCTGCGCTGGCCTTGCCTGCACCAATAACCAAGCAGCGCCCCCTTGGCTCGCTGCCCGCCGGGAAAATACGCGCCAAGCACTCTGGAACGATGTGCTTAGGCTCTGCAACGGCAAGTGCAGCAGCAAAGGTGTCTTTCAGTATTTTTTCTTCTTGGTGGGCCATGAATATGCTTTCAATACCATTCTAATCAACTGCAGTGCGCTCTTGCATTTGCCACATTTCCGCATACCGGCCACGGGCTTCAAGCAACTGGACATGGGTACCACGCTCAATAATCTCACCCTGCTCCATCACCAAAATTTGATCGGCATGGGTAATGGTAGAGAGTCGGTGGGCAATAATCAAGGTCGTTCGGTTGCGAGCCAAATTCAGTAACTCCTCCTGAATTGCCCGTTCTGTCTTGGAATCAAGGGCCGAGGTGGCTTCATCAAAAATCAGCATGGCCGGTTTTTTAAGCAATGTTCTGGCAATGGCTACCCGCTGCTTCTCGCCGCCCGATAGCTTCAATCCACGCTCACCCACTTGGGTGTTGTACCCATCAGGCAAGCGCTGAATAAAGCCATCAATTTGGGCTGCCCTTGCCGCCGCTTGCACTTCTTCCATCGATGAGCCTGGTTTACCGTAGGCGATGTTGTATCCAATGGTGTCATTAAATAAAACCGTATCTTGTGGCACGATGCCAATCGCGCTGCGTAAACTGGCTTGCTGAACCGCATCAATGCCCTGACCATCCATTTCAATGCGGCCGCTTTGAATATCGTAAAACCGAAACAGTAAGCGGGCTAAGGTACTTTTTCCAGCCCCACTTTGACCAACCACTGCTGTAATGGTCCCCGCCGGAATCGTAAAGCTTATGTCATGCAAAATGGGTCGCTTTTTTTCATAATAAAACGACACATGCTCGAAGCAAACCTGAGGTCCAGTGTCGTAATTCGTAATGTGCAGAGCCGGGGCGTTGGGTTTATCGGCAATCTCCCGATCGGTGCTCAATAGGGTAAACATGCGATCCATGTCGGTAATGGCTTGCTTGATTTCCCGGTAAATTACGCCCAAGAAATTTAAAGGAATATACAACTGAATCATCAGCGTATTGACTAACACGAGGTCGCCCAAGGTCATGGTGCCATTGCTGACACCAATCGTAGCGCGCCACAGAATTAATACGAGGCCAATGGCAATGATGATCTGCTGGCCTAAGTTCAAAACCGCCAATGACTTTTGCGACTGGATGGCTGCGGTTTGATAGCGAACTAAATTATCGTCATAGCGACGCGATTCAAACTGCTCATTACCAAAATACTTAACGGTCTCAAAATTCAACAAAGAATCGATGGCTTTTTGATTTGCCTTCGAGTCCATGTCGTTCATGGTTCTTCTAAAGTGCGTACGCCACTCAGTCACTAAGACCGTAAAAATAATATAGAGGACCAGGGCTACAAAGGTGATAACGGCAAACCAAATATCATAGGCATACGCCAAGTAGCCAAGGACCAAACAAAACTCAATTAGGGTCGGGAGGATGCTGTAAAGCGAATATGAGATCAGCGACTGGATGCCGCGGGTACCACGCTCAATATCACGACTGACTCCACCCGTTTGGCGTGCCAAATGAAAACTCAGCGCCAAGGAATGCAAATGATTAAATACCTGTAAGGCCACCTTACGTACCGCATTTTGGGTCACTCGCGCAAACAAGGCTTCGCGCAACTCATTAAACAAAGAAGCAGATACACGCAACGCCCCATATGCCAGAATCAAACCCACCGGAATCAGCATCAATGCTTGTGCTGTATCTACTTTGGTATTCAGCGTGTCAATCAAATCCTTTAAAAGGATTGGAATACCCAAGTTCGCAAATTTAGCCGCAATCAAACACGACAGCGCCAATGCAACACGCACCTTATGCTCTAGCAAATAAGGCAATAAATCTCGAATGACACGCCAATCCCCCCGGGTAAATGCGTTTGCTTTTGGGGGTCCGGCAGCATCAGCTGCTGAGGGGTGGGAACTGGGTCTCATTGAGCTATCTTAGTGATGTATGGCCTACTTTGCTGCATTGATGTCTTGCAAGCGCAGGATGGCTGCGCCATTGCTTGCTGAGAAACAGCGTTTTGCAGCATCAGCATAGGGCAACCATTCAAATGCCGTATGCTCCCGCGGCGCTAAGTGCACCGGGGTATTAACAGGAACCGTCAATGTGAACCAATGTTCGCGATTATGGGTAACGCCGGGCGCATAGCGATAACGCCAATCGGGGTAGATCTCATACTCAATGGCGTGCTGCATATCCTGAAGAGCATCACTTGGTAGTGCAGTGACATCAATGCCCGTCTCCTCAAATACCTCTCGAATGGCAGCCTCACGCGTAGGCTCATCCATGAAATCGAGGCTGCCAGTCACCGACTGCCAAAATCCGGGGCGATCGGTGCGCTCAATCAGTAAAACTTCGCCATTCGCATTGTGAATTACGACCAGTACTGAAATGGGGATTTTCAAGAGAGAGTATGAATCCTATTGCGCTACTGGCGTTGCTTGACGCAACCGAATGTGCAACTCACGTAACTGGCGTTCGTCCACTGGACTTGGGGCCTGGGTTAGGAGGCATTGTGCACGCTGGGTTTTGGGGAAAGCAATGACATCGCGAATCGATTCGGACCCCGTCATCATCGTGACAATCCGATCTAAACCGAAGGCGATACCGCCGTGGGGAGGCGCACCATACTGCAGCGCGTCCAATAAGAAGCCAAACTTGGCTTGCGCCTCTTCAGGGCCAATATTCAAAGCGCGGAATACCTGACTCTGCACTACCTCCTGGTGAATTCGCACCGAGCCACCACCGATTTCACTGCCGTTGAGAACCATGTCATAGGCTTTTGCTAAACACTTACCCGGGTCCGTTTCCAAAAACTGCAAGTGCTCATCTTTGGGGCTAGTGAATGGGTGATGGCAAGCAACCCAGCGCCCTTCACCGTCATCGTAATCAAACATCGGGAAGTCAACCACCCACAGTGGCTTCCATGCATCAGTAAAGAGGCCATGGGCTTTACCCCAGGTTGATAAGCCAATGCGCAAACGCAAGTTACCAATGGCATCATTGACGACCTTGACCTTATCAGCGCCAAAGAAAATGATGTCGCCATCTTGGGCATTGGTGCGCTTCAAAATACCGTCAATTGCAGCATCGTGAAGATTCTTGACAATGGGTGATTGCAAGCCATTACGGCCTTCGCTTACTGAGTTCACCTTAATCCAAGCCAATCCTTTAGCGCCATAGATTGCAACAAACTGGGTGTAGTCATCAATTTCACTACGGCTAATCTCAGCGCCACCCGGTATGCGTAAGGCTACAACACGGCCATCGGCTTGATTGGCTGGGCCAGAGAAGACTTTAAAGTCGACATCCTTCATCAAATCGGTTAACTCGGTAAATTCCAGGTTCACACGCAAATCTGGCTTATCCGAACCAAAGCGCGCCATGCCTTCCGAGTAGGGCATCACTGGGAATGGGTTTGGTAAATCAACATTCATCACGGTCTTGAAAATATGGCGCGCCATGTTTTCAAAAAGATCGCGTATCTCCAGTTCATTTAAGAAGGAAGTTTCGCAATCGATCTGGGTAAATTCAGGCTGGCGATCTGCCCGCAAATCTTCGTCACGGAAACATTTAGTAATTTGGTAGTAACGCTCAAAACCAGCAACCATTAATAACTGCTTAAACAACTGGGGCGACTGGGGCAAAGCAAAGAATTGGCCGTCATGCACTCGGGATGGCACCAAGTAATCGCGCGCACCCTCTGGCGTACTTTTGGTCAACATCGGTGTTTCGATATCGATAAATCCAGCAGCATCCAAGTAGCGGCGGGTTTCCATTGCGACGTTGTAACGCAGGCGCAAATTCTTTTGCATTTGGGGCCGCCGCAAGTCCAATACGCGGTGGGTGAGGCGTGTAGTCTCCGACAGGTTCTCATCATCGAGCTGAAATGGTGGCGTAACCGATGCATTCAAGATCACGAGTTCATGGCACAAAATCTCGATCTTGCCGCTCACCAGATCCGCATTTTCAGTGCCAGCTGGGCGGGCACGCACAAGACCTTTAATCTGAATGCAAAATTCATTGCGGACCTGCTCAGCGAGTGCAAACATAGCGGCACGATCGGGATCGCAAACTACCTGCACAAAACCCTCGCGGTCGCGCAAGTCAATAAAGATTACCCCACCATGATCACGGCGGCGATTAACCCAGCCAGCCAGTGTGACTTCTGTACCAATAAGTGTTTCCGTTACCTGACCGCAGGCATGGCTTCGCATCGACATAAGGTTCCTATAAATCTATTTTTTAATCAGTGTGGAGGCATTCGTGCGAACACCGGGCGGCACAGAACCCATTGAAACAATATGCTTCAAGGCTTCTTCTACTGTCATATCCAACTCGATGACAGAAGACCGGGGAACAATCATGAAAAACCCAGATGTGGGGTTTGGGGTAGTTGGCAAAAATACATTGACGTAATCTTCGCCGACTTTGGAGCTGATTTCTGCAGCGGGTGTACCCGTCTGAAATGCAATCGCCCACGAGTTCGGATGGGGATAGCGAATTAACAAGGCTTTCCGAAAGGCCTGTCCACTTCCAGAAAACAACGTAGAGGAAACCTGTTTTACGCTCGAATAGATGGATCGCACAATCGGAATGCGATTTACCTGCTTATCCCAAACTCGCACCCACCACTGGCCTGCAAAACTAATCGCAAGTAGACCGGTGACCATGATGACGCCCACCACAATCAGCACGCCAATCGCTGGAATCTCACGGAAATGCTTTAAGTCGGGGGAGAACTCCCCAGGGGAAACGGTAATGATGGCCATCATGACCGAACCAAAGATGCTATCAAGTAGGCCCAGGCCCCATGAGATCACCCAAACCGTGATCGCCACTGGAGCCCAAACCAAAATGCCTGCAATAAAGTATTTTTTCATAATTAATCAGCCTAGCCGGCATTTTAACGGCTAGAGGGACCCAATGGGGTCTGGCCTAGAAAATACTGAGGGAAATCAGTACCGCACCCGCAATAAAGCCTCCCGCAAACAGCAAAGCCCCGGTAATCAGGCGCCGCGTCTGACGCTCTTCCTGAAGCAGGGTTTTCAGTAAAACCAGCTCAGCGCCCTGTTCGGCTTTGTTGGACTGCGCCAAGTTCTCTGCTAACAGGCGGGGCAAGGTGGGGAGAATTTTCGCCCAATTGGGCGCTTCTGTTTTGAGGCCCTCAATCAGACCCCGCCAGCCTAACTGCTCGCTAATCCATTTTTCCAGGATCGGTTTAGCAGTTTTCCACAAATCCAGGTCAGGATCGAGTTGCCGCGCCAAACCCTCCACATTGAGGAGTGTCTTTTGCAATAAAGTCAGTTGGGGCTGAATTTCCACCTTAAAGCGCCGCGAGGTCTGAAATAAACGCATCAGCACAATACCTAAAGAGATTTCTTTGAGGGGGCGATCAAAGTAGGGCTCACACACAGAACGTACCGCACCCTCTAATTCTTCTACGCGCGTATCCGCAGGCACCCAGCCAGACTCAATGTGCAATTCGGCAACGCGGCGGTAATTGCGATTAAAGAAAGCCAAGAAATTTTGCGCTAGGTAATTTTTATCGGACTCACTGAGCGCGCCCACAATTCCAAAATCCAAAGAAATAAATCGCCCAAATCGCTCGGGCTCTAGACTGATCAGAATATTGCCTGGGTGCATATCCGCATGAAAGAAGCCATACTGAAACACTTGGGTGAAAAAGATTTCAACGCCGTCCGCTGCCAATTTTTTAAAATCAACCCCAGCTGCGCGCAATTCTTCGGTACGACCAATCGAGATCCCATTCATGCGCTCCATCACAATCACGCTGGTATGGCACAGATCCCAGTACATTTCCGGAATCATTAACTTATCTGAATCGATAAAGTAACGACGCAGCTGGCTAGCATTAGCCGCCTCGCGCATCAAATCCAATTCGTCATGCAGGTAGACATCAAACTCAGCAACTACCTCACGCGGCTTTAAGCGCCGGCCATCGGCCGATACCTTTTCAACGATCTTTGCTAAGTCGTGCATCAATGCCAAGTCATCT
>CANHMJ010000070.1 GCA_947461805.1 Burkholderiaceae bacterium | reverse complement strand
ATTTGGGCCCGTTGTTAGCGGCTTTTTTAAACGCAAGTCACCCAGGCGACTTTCCAGCGATTGCTCTGCCAAAGCCTGTGAGGCAAAGGAATTACGCAGGGCCGTGCGGGACTCTTGCAGCAAACCCCAAATGCGATTACTTAAAAAATCACTGAAGGGTTTGGATTGGGCTTGCAACTGGCGCATCGCCGTGACCGGGAAGAGTAAACAAAAACAGTCGTCTACGGCACTATAGATAGTGGAGACAGGCCGATTTGCAAACGCCGAACCAATCGAAAACAAGCTGCCTGCATCCAATAGAAAAGCGGTTTCTTCAATGCCTGGAATATCGCGACGGCCCGATACGCGACCCTGCCGGATTAGATAGAGGAATTGAGGGGGGCCATCGGCCGGCCCAAGAATGCGCTCTTTGGGTGCAAAGTAAGCCTCACGTGATTGCTTGAGAAAAAAATCGACGTCGGCTTCGGCCATTTTTGAAAATGGCAAGCTTTGCATCACCTGTTGCCGTAAGTTTTGCACCAGGCTATGGGAAGAAGAAGTATGTTGCGTGCCTTGCCCTGTCATTCGTCAATGTGCTTATATGTTCGTAACATCGCTACGGGGCATGTCCTGAAATCAAATACACAACCAATCAAGCCCCTACAAATCATCATATGTTCATTTGACTGACTTATCAATACAATAGAAGCACTTCGATACAGTCAGGCAATTACCATGAATCCCACCACCGTTAATATCGTCAGCAGCCTTCTATTCGGACTTGCTGTAATCCATACCTTTTCCACTAAGTTTTTTGAGGGTTTAGCGCACAAGCAACCGAATCATGCAGGCGTATGGCATTTGCTGGGCGAAGTGGAGGTGGTGTTCGGATTTTGGGCCATGGTTTTGGTTTCCTTCTTTTTCATTCATACCGGATCCGATGCGACGATTGCCTATTTAGAAAAGCTGAACTTTACCGAGCCGCTATTTGTATTCGTAATCATGATCATTGCCGCAAGCAAACCGGTTCTGGAGTTTTGCTTATTCTTGGTATTGCGCGTCACAGCCATTCTGCCAGTTAAAAAGTCGGTGGGTTTTCTGTGGGTCACACTGACCCTCGTCCCGCTGTTGGGCTCGTTTATTACCGAGCCGGCTGCCATGACGGTTGCCGCATTGCTGCTGCGTGACTACTATTTTTCTAAACGCATTTCACCCAAGTTGATGTATGCGGGACTTGCGGTACTGTTTGTCAACATCTCGATTGGTGGTGCCTTAACCCCCTACGCAGCGCCTCCCATCTTAATGGTGGCCAGTACCTGGAACTGGGATCTGTGGTTCATGTTGGAAAATTTTGGCTGGCGCTCTGCTGTAGCGGTGACTGCGAACTCCACTCTATTGGCATTCTTGTTTTATAAAGAACTACGTGGCTTCAATATCCAACCCAATGAGAAGAAAATTGATGCCATTCCGGTGAGCGTCATTTGTATCCACTTAGCCTTCTTAGTAGCAGTGGTCGTTTCAGTGCACCACTCGGTTTTATTCATGGGCTTGTTTTTATTCTTTGTAGGCTACACCGCCGCGTATGCACGCTATCAAAATAAACTCATCATTCGCGAGAGTTTGCTGGTTGCATTTTTCTTGGCCGGGCTTGTCGTCTTGGGCAGCCAACAAAAATGGTGGCTACAACCGCTGCTCGTTAATCTGGATTCAACGACGGTCTACTATGGCGCCACGGTTCTAACCGCCATTACAGATAACGCAGCACTCACCTATTTAGGTTCACTGGTCGAAGGCTTGTCCGATGAGTTCAAGTATTCGCTGGTAGCGGGTGCCCTCACCGGCGGCGGCTTAACCGTAATCGCCAACGCGCCTAATCCAGCCGGCTACTCTATTTTGAAGTCCAGCTTTGATGAAGGTGCAATTAGTCCGCTGTATCTGTTTTTGTACGCTGTACCGCCGACGATCATTGCCATTATTGCCTTCCGCTTTATTTAAGGCATCACCTGCATGCCTAAGCTGATTGCATTTGATGCCTACGGAACCCTCCTTGATGTCTATTCGATGGGGGTCTTGGCAGAAAACCTCTTTCCAGGTCATGGGCAGTCCTTGTGTGTGCTCTGGCGTGATCGCCAAATTGAATACACCCGCCTGATTACGATGAGCGATCCTACGGGATCAACGCGCTATCAATCGTTCTGGGATCTCACGATTGCAGCCCTGCGTTTTTCCTGTAAGCGCTTAGCACTCCCATTAAGCCAAAATCAAGAAGCGCAACTGATGGGGCAATATGCCAAGTTAAGCGCTTTCCCAGAATGCCAAGCAACACTGAGTCAGATTAAAAAAGCAGGGATCGCCACGGCCGTGCTCTCCAATGGCAACGAAGCCATGCTTTCAGAGGCACTGCAAGCGAATCAACTCGGTAGCCTATTGGATAAAGTCATTTCCGTTGATGAAGTACGCCAATTCAAAGTAAGCCCTGCCAGTTATGGTTTGTTAACCAGTCATTTTGGATGTGCGCCTAAAGATATTCTCTTTGTATCTAGTAACGCCTGGGATGTGATTGGTGCGGGGTGGTTTGGGCTGACGACGTTTTGGGTTAATCGTCAAAATCTGCCTTTTGAAGAAATCGGTCCTAAGCCCACTTATACTGGGGCCAATTTAAACGACGTGCTGGCCAGCTTGCCCACGTAACGGATAATCTCCCGCCAAAGGATTGCCTTGGAATTTTCATCCCTCATCGATTTATTTCTTCACCTCGATAAAAACTTAGCGATCGTTGCCAATGAATGGGGTGTTTGGATTTACGTCCTGCTGTTTGCCATCATCTTTGTCGAGACTGGCTTTGTGGTGATGCCTTTTTTACCAGGCGACTCCTTGCTCTTTGTGGCTGGGGCCCTGTGCGCAGTCGGCGGCATGGATTTATATGTGCTGATGGCATTGCTCACCACGGCCGCCATCTTAGGTGATGCCTTGAATTATTCGATCGGACGATTCATCGGCAATAAGGTCTTCTCCTGGGAAAACTCGCGCTGGTTTAATCGCAACGCATTTGATCAAGCGCATGCTTTTTATGAAAAGTATGGTCCCATCACGATTGTCTTGGGTCGCTTTATGCCCTTTATCCGCACCTTTGCTCCCTTTGTGGCTGGCGTTGCGCACATGCGTTACCCTATCTTTGCTTTTTACAATGTCATTGGCGGCATTCTGTGGGTCTGCAGCTTAACTGCACTGGGCTACTGGATTGGCGAACACCCTTGGGTAAAAGCCAATTTCTCTCTGGTAGCTCTGGCAATGATCATTATTCCTGGCCTGCCAGCGCTCTGGATCTTTAGTAAAGAAATGTTCAAAAAAATTCAGGCGCGGCGCGGCGCACTTTAGTTCATGGTAATAGCCCAATTTTACGTGGGCAGGGCAATGCGAATCAATAGGCCCAGAATTTACCCGTTTTTTAATTTAGAACTTCGAGCGGGATAATTAGACTTGCTCTGCTTCGCATCTATCTTTTCTATGCGTCAATTTCTTGTCCTATTTTTTCTATTCGCAATTCCGTGTGTGCATGCCCACGCCTCTACTTCTTTTCTTGATAATACAAAAACGCGTTTCAACACGATCATTGATAAAGGCGATTGGGAGTTGTATGTGCCTCTGTATACCTATCACATGCCTTACGCATACTCTCCAGAAAAAATTAGTCAATATACGGATATTCCGCTAGGCATCGGCGTTGGAAAAGGCTACTACAACAAGAACAATAATTGGGAAGGCATTTATGGCATGACCTTCAAGGATTCCCATGGCATCTATCAGTACATGGCTGGTTACGCCTGGATCCCGAGTTGGAACCTCTCAAATAATGGTGACTGGAAAATCGGTGCGGGTGCAACGGTTTTTATCATGTCCCGGCATGACATCAATAACTACACTCCTTTCCCCGGTGTATTGCCAGTTGGATCAATCAGCTACAAAAATGCCAGTCTGCAAACAGCATTTGTACCGGGAGGAGATGGCTTTGGAAATGTACTCTTTACCTGGGCCAAATGGTCATTTAACTAATATGCCAGCCTGAAAGAGTCACTGCTGTTAGCTTCCTAGCCCCGCAGGAAGGCAATATAACCAAGTCCTTTATTGGCAATATCACCAGAATAAGTACTCTTTGCTACAATGCCAGTTCGGCGATTTAGCTCAGTTGGTTAGAGCGATGGAATCATAATCCACAGGTCCGGGGTTCGAATCCCTGAATCGCCACCACATTTAGAAGCCACTGCAGCCCTGCGGTGGCTTTTTTCTTAGGGGCGCTAGTCCCACAAATCGCCTTGCATGTCTCGCTTCGCAATTGCACGCACTTGATCAGCGATCGCGGTTTCTTGCCTTCCTGGTCGGTGGTTTATTGTGCTGCCAGCATTCAGTGTTCCGGGGGTGATGACCCGCATATACCAGCCGCAATACCCCGATTGCAACATTGCTTTTGCCGCGCCTTTATAGCCCATGCGCGCATTAAATTTAAAACACGGCTCACGTAATTTGGTCACCAAAAATTCCAGATCGCCAATCTGCAAGGTATCGCCCACATACACCTCCGCTTCCAATAAGCCAGTGATGGTGAAGTTTTCGCCCATTGCCCCAGGCTGTAAATCCATTGGTTTTTTTAGTTCACGCGATAAAAGCGCATTCCAAAATGGGTAGTGCTCGTGTGGATAAGCGTAAATGGCTTTCTCAATTCCGCCATGCACGGTAGGGTCGGCCTGCTCGTCACCAACCACACCCAAGGCATTGATGTCGACTGGGTTTTGCTGGCTGATTTGGCTGATGTGACTGATGCTGTTCTTTTTAATACCGGACATCACCACGGTGCGGTCGAGGTGCTGGTTCGCAAATAAGGGACCTACTTTTCCACTATTGATTGAAATCAGTTTCATTGTTAGTAACGGCAACGCGCCTCGCTTTTGTACTTGGTGAAATACACCACTAAATCTGCCTCTGATTTGTATTGGGTGTAGTAAATGCGAGCCCGTGCATCGCTTTTGTATTTAGTGAAGAACCAGACACCCGGATCATTCTCACTTTGGTAGGGTGTTTCATACACAATGCAATTGGCCTCGGACTTGTATTGCGTCACAAATACCTTGGCGTTCGCCTCAGATGGGTAACTTGTGATGTAAATCGGGGCTGCAATCGCCTGCATACCACCGGCAGCCAATAAAAGCAGTGCAAAAAGATGAAGGAGTCTTCTCATGGTTCATCTATCTTACGGGCAGTCGCTGTCTTTTTGCTAGCTAACGGCTGATTTCCCGTAAAATTGCAACTCGCCCCCAGTTATAAACCTGAAACGGCATATGAAAAAACTGTATATCAAAACCTTTGGCTGTCAAATGAACGAGTACGACTCGGAAAAGATGGCCGATGTCTTGCATGCCAATGACGGCATGGAAGCCACCAACGATCCCGCTGAAGCCGATGTCATTTTGCTCAATACTTGCTCGATTCGGGAAAAAGCCGAAGACAAGGTATTTTCTGACCTCGGCCGTCTGCGCGAACTAAAAAAACTCAAGCCCGAATTACTGATTGGTGTGGGCGGCTGCGTTGCGAGCCAAGAGGGGCAGCAAATCATTAGCCGCGCGCCGTATGTAGATGTGGTCTTTGGTCCCCAAACCCTGCATCGCCTGCCCGACTTGATTGCGAAGCGATTGTCCAGCGGTATCTCTCAGGTGGATATCTCCTTTCCGGAGATTGAGAAATTCGATCATCTGCCCGCATCACGGCAGACCCGTGGCTCTGCCTTTGTGTCCATCATGGAAGGCTGCTCAAAATACTGTAGCTACTGCGTTGTGCCCTATACCCGCGGCGAGGAAGTATCGCGCCCCTTTGATGATGTACTCACCGAAGTTGCAGGGCTTGCCGCACAAGGCGTTAAAGAAATCGTATTACTGGGTCAAAACGTGAATGCCTACGTAGGTAAGATGGGTAGCAGTAATGAGCTTGCCGATTTTGCGCTTTTGATTGAGTACATCGCCGAGATACCCGGAGTTGAGCGCATTCGCTTTACTACCAGCCACCCCAAAGAATTTACGCAACGCCTAATCGATGTGTATGCAAAAGTACCCAAATTAGTTAGTCATCTGCATCTGCCGGTGCAGCACGCCTCTGATTCCGTTTTATCGGCGATGAAGCGAGGTTATACCGCCTTGGAATTCAAGAGCATTATTCGCCGCATGCGTGCGGTACGCCCCGACCTTTGCCTTTCCAGTGATTTTATTGTTGGCTTCCCCGGGGAAACCGATGCCGATTTTGACAAGCTCTTAAACCTTGTGACCGAATTGCAATTTGATAACAGTTATTGCTTTATCTTCAGTCCCCGCCCTGGCACCCCGGCGGCTAATCTGGCAGACGACACCCCGTACGCGGTCAAACTCAAACGCCTGCAGACCTTATTGGCATTAATTGATACTCAGGCAGAGCGGATTAGTAAAGCAATGCTGGGCAAAGAAGAGTGCGTTCTGATTGAAGGCATCGCCAAAGACGGCATTAACTTGCAAGGCCGTACTGAAAACAACCGCGTGATTCATATTCCAGCGGCTATTTCGGAGATGGATTCCTTAATCGGGACGATGATGGATATTCGCATCACGGAAGTATTGGCGCATACCCTGCGTGGCGAGCGTATCAACGCACTCGTACATTAGTCTTTATGTCCGCCAATAGCGCCTCATCCAAAGTAACATCGTGTGCTATCGAGATTCAATACGCCAGCCCCGCACTCGAGAAAAAAGTGAGTGCATTGGCATCCAGCGCCCTCATCAAGAAATGGGTCCGTGCGAGTGTCAATCGTCCCGGCAATCTAACGGTGCGTTTTGTGAATCGCGCCGAAGGGCAAGCGCTCAATAGCCAATTTAGAACGAAGCCCTACGCCACGAATGTGCTTACCTTCACGTATGAAATTAGCCAAGGTGAGCTGACGGCCGATATCGTGCTGTGCATGCCGGTTGTCACTAGTGAAGCGCGCGACCAAGGTAAAGCACTCAAAGCCCATTTAGCCCATCTCGTAGTGCATGGTTGCCTACATGCTGCCGGCCTTGACCACATGACGCAGCAGGGTGCCAAGGTAATGGAGGCACGTGAAATGGCTATTCTGAAAACCCTAGGTTTTTCAGACCCTTACGTTATAAATTAAGCCCATTTTTTTAGTTGACATTGTTCTACGCTATTCTATTTGTATGCCTGACCCCGATAAATCGCTGCTAGACCGCCTTGCTGAAT
>CANHMJ010000069.1 GCA_947461805.1 Burkholderiaceae bacterium | reverse complement strand
TTAATATGATTCTAAATCTGAAGTCTAAGCGCACCCATAAGAGACACTTTGGAACGCTGATCCTAGCTGCTGTGCTTACCTCAGGCTGGGCGCATGCTCAAACAGACTCCCAAATTGCGGCAATAACGAAAGCCGCTAAATTTGATGATGTTCGCGAAGTTCGATCCCTGATTGAGAAAGGCGTAAGCCCCAATCAAAAAGATCCGCGCGGCATGCCCATCTTGATGGTCGCAATTCAAGAAAACTCAGTAAAAACAGTGGATTACCTGATTAATGTCAAAGGCATAGACCTCAATCAGCCCAATATGACGAGCGAAACCCCCTTAATGTTTGCTTCGCTCTACGGCCTTTTTCCTGAGGTTAAAGTTTTAGTCAATCAAAAAGAGGTTCCAGTTAACAGGCCTGGCTGGACGCCACTGCATTACGCCTGCACCAATGGGCATTTGGAAATTTCCCAGTTCTTGCTGGATAAAGGTGCTGTAGTCGATGCACCAAGCCCCAATGAAACTACGCCCTTAATGATGGCGATTCGGGCTGGCAATATCCAATTAGTGCGCTTATTATTGGATCGAGGTGCAGATATTCGAATACGGAATCAGCAAGGCTATTCAGCAATTGATGTGGCGGAACTCTTTAATCAAGAAGAGATTCAAAAGGGCTTAAGGGCCCGCTGGCAAAAGCTTTACAACGAGCCATACCCAGGCGGACCCAAATCCTAATTGCGTATAATCATTATTATGTCAAACAAGAAAAATGGATTTATTTAGGGTGATGAATGTCCACTGAAAAGACGGTTGACTTGCCCTCTTTAGCTGAATTACTGCAGCAGATCCAGCTCGATATTGGCGATAACATTGAGCTGTATTTGATAGTGGCCTTTATGGCGGTCATGCTTACCATCCATGGTGTCGCTGTTTTGATCATTGCCAGCGCATTTCATGCCATAGACCGATTCCTCAGATCAATACCGTATCTGGCCGGCGGCAGCTTCATATCGTATTTTATTGCGATCCTGCTCATTATCATGACCCACATCCTTGAAATCGTGGCGTGGACCTACGTATTGGTTGCTTTCGCTGTTTTCCCCGGAGTTACACAAACGTTTTACTTTGTTGGAGAGATGTACACCTCCTTGGGCTTTGGCAATTACCCTTTAGGGAGTAGCTGGCAAATATTGCCCATTTTGATCTCATTTTCCGGAATATTTTCTGTGTCGATGTCCGGCGCAGCCCTGTATTCGATGATGGGATCCTTGGTCACTCGGAAGCCCGGCTCAGCGGCGCCTTCTGCTTAAAAACCAACTCAAACACCCTGCCATTCGCCTCCGTTGTCCTAATGCGGCCCGGTAGCCAGTCCAAATCACGAACCAGCCACAGATCAACGCGCCGTTTGAACTTATTGCTGGGGCGATCAAGTAATTCGTAGTGACGCAAGGTGGTTATGCCCATGCTGGGCACAGCATCGGAAACAAGCTCACCATAGCTTTTAAATTGCCATGGTTCAATATTGTCAAAGCTCGCTACGGGTATAGACCGAATGGTGCCCGCTTCATCAATTTTGCCGTCACCATTCAGGAGTGAAGCAAACTGAAAAATCAGGCTAAAACGGTCTTGTGTGCCTGGCGGTATGGGCGGAGAAAAATCCATCTTTTCCGAAAAAAACATCACCGGGCCGCCCTGCGCATTGCGCTCAAAACGGGAAAACCGCGGGGGATTTTTACCGCGCTGAGCCCAGTAAATCGAGGGCGCTAAACCATAGGCATCGATCTTGCCCTTGGACTCAAAGACAAAAGGACCCACAAAGGCATATGGAATCGTGATCGATAGCGCATATCCCGAGTCATCTGCAATCCATTTGATTTCACCCGTCTGCACTTGTTGCCCATCAACGTAGGCGTCGTAATACAAAAGGGCTGACTCGGGAAGTCGAAAAGTCACCCCATCTTGCTCAAATAGCCCACCTCCCTGCTCTGCTGCCACTCCTGCTGGTGCCCCGATCTCGCCCATTTCATTAGAGACATTGCTGGTCTGTGACACTACTTTTTTTGCGGAGCGGGTCATCTTGATTTGCTTGACCGGCTCTTCTTTTAGGGTCGCAACAAAGGGGGACTCCTGTGGGGGCGCAATCAGCGAGCCGGTCGGCATCAGCCACAACCAGAAAAATAAAATGAGGTGCGCAACTAGGGACAGCACCACGGCTGCCAACAGAATCCACAGCGGCTTAAAACGACTTAGGACTGCTCCCAGAACAATCCTTCCAGCAGGCGGCTATTCTTGGGCAAGTTGGCTGCCAAAAAATCCATTTGATCGGCCAGAATATTTCTGCCTTTAAGAATCATATCTTCATACAGGCTTGGCATGTAAGGGGCATAGAGCAAGCTCATGTTCGCCGTCTCTGGGGTGCGATTGCCTTTGCGCTGATTGCATGGTCTGCAGGAAATAACTAAATTCATCCAAGTGTATTTGCCGCCACGGCTATTGGGAATAATGTGTTCCGCTTCTGCATCATTTTCAGTGATGCGCTCACCACAGTAGGCGCAGAGGCCGCGATCACGGCGATACAACTTGCGCTTGGTAATACCAGGTACAACATCGAATAGATTAATGCGGGCAGAACCTTTGACGGCCACGATGGAGTGCAGCTCTATGATGGATTGTTTGCCAGTAGCTCGTGAGATACCGCCGCGCATGACTGCAATGGGATCGCCCAGCGTCCACAATACGCTCTGATCTGCATATTGTTTTGTCGCTTCTTCCGCGTTAATCCAGCATTGTGGAATACCGCCAGCGTCTAGCTTCAAGATGCTCAGCACAACCACTCCTCTCTCTGTAATGGCATAAATCATCGCATTACTGCATGACAACCATCTTACAGAAAATTATGGGGGTGATCAACGCACTGCAATTGACCCTTCACGGGAATGATTGGGCCATCCCATTGGAATTTACTTACTCAATCCGATTGCGGCAAATCCACTCTGAACGCTGCCATTCGCCCTGCTTTTCGGCAAAGACCAGCCAGATAAAAAATGTTTTTAAGGTCTGCATAATCCACTCCAGTTTTACGCTCGCGCGCTAATTAGTCCAGAATGCAGTATGTCAAGCTAGAGGCTCATGAAATGAGCCTATAAAATTAATCGCAAGCAAAGTCGATTACGGCTCCGAGGTAATCGCTGTAATTGCCAATGCCGTGGTCGCTACCTTGAATAACGATCTGCTGAGCCCCCGGATAAAAGGCGACCATCTCCCTCCAGCTGAGCAATTCATCGCCGGTGGCGGCCAAGAGTAGATATCGTTCAGGGAGCGTAATGGATTTCACCTGCAGGTGATTGAGCTCATCGATGTATTCAGCCCTAAAGTCAAAAGGCTCTTCGCTGTCGTAGGCCGTCATCATGCCCACATGGGGTGCCAGTTCGCGCCCTGCCTTCACAGCCGGATTTAATGCGATCCCCTTGCAACCATAGCGCTCTGCAAGGTAGTTGGTATAAAAACCGCCTAAAGAAGAGCCGATCACGGTTAATCGATCCGCCTTGGCTGCATCGATGTGGCGTTGAACCATATCCATGGACTCACGTGGGGAGGGGAGCAATTGCGGACAATACCATTCGATGGTAGCGCCCTGCTCTACGCGATGCGCGATGGCATCGCCAGTCATTCGAGCTTTACTCGAGCGTGGGGAGGAGCGAAAGCCGTGAAGGTAAACAACCAGTAATGAATTCATGCTGATTATTATGCAACCGAATCCAATACTGGTTTAAATCAAACTCGCACTAATTGATTAGGCCTTTTGACCAATCTCGAAATTAGCCAATTTTTCTAAGGCACGAACCATCGCTGAATGGTCCCATGCTTTGCCGCCATGGGCCGAACAGGAGTTAAATAACTCTTGAGCAGTTGCGGTGTTGGGTAAAGAAACACCCAAAGCGCGGGCACTGTTCAGTGCTAAATTTAAGTCCTTCTGATGCAACTCAATCCGGAATCCAGGATCGAATGTGCGTTTGACCATACGTTCACCATGCACTTCTAAAATTTTGGAACTCGCAAAGCCGCCCATTAATGCCTGGCGTACTTTAGCAGGATCAGCGCCAGCCTTAGCTGCAAATAAGAGCGCCTCAGCAACCGCTTCAATGTTCAGAGCCACAATAATCTGGTTAGCTACTTTAGCCGTTTGACCATCACCATTACCGCCGACTAAATTAATATTCTTGCCCATTAATTCGAGTACAGGCTTAACACGTGTAAAGACGGCTTCATCGCCGCCTAGCATGATCGACAGGGTTGCGTTTTTTGCGCCCACTTCGCCGCCAGAGACTGGTGCATCTAGATAATCAGCGCCTAATGCATTAATTCGCTTTGCAAATTCTTTGGTTGCAATCGGTGATATGGAGCTCATGTCCACTACCACTTTACCCTTGCCGCCATTCGCTAAGCCGCTGGCAATTCCTTTATCACCAAAGAGAACGCGCTCGACATCGGGGGTATCTGGAACCATCGTGAAAATGATGTCGGCTTTCTCAGCAACTTCAGCTGGGCTTGCGCATTGAATCGCCGCTGATTTCGCAATTGCCTCTGGTACCTTGCTGCGCGTATTGACATAAACCGTATGGCCTGCAGCAACTAAATGTCCAGCCATGGGCGCGCCCATAATGCCAAGACCGACGAAACCGAGTTTGAGTTGTGACATGGTAGTTATCCTATTTCAAGTGATAGATTTTTATTATTTATTAAAAAGCAAGACGAGCAGCTGAGATGGAGATGCGCTTCAGTTTATGCAAAAGGCTTATACCAACCTAAGCCAGCTTCTGTCGTTGCTGCAGGTTTGTATTCGCAACCAATCCAACCCGTATAACCAATGCGATCGAGCATGGCAAAAATATAAGCGTAATTGATTTCACCGGTACCAGGCTCATTGCGTCCGGGGTTGTCAGCTAATTGGATATGGGCAATTTTGCCTAGGTGCTTTTGAATCGAGCTAGCAAGCTCACCTTCCATGCGTTGTGCATGGTAAATGTCGTACTGCAAAAACAGATTATCAGAGCCAACTTCAGTAATGATCTCGATGGCCTGTTGCGTTCCAGACAGGAAGAAACCTGGAATATCGAATGTGTTGATAGGCTCAATTAGAAGCTTGATATTGGCCTTTTTCAGCTCAGCGGCAGCGTACTTTAGGTTATCAATAAAAGTAGTACGTAATACAGCGTGAGCAACGCCTTCCGGAATTTTTCCGGCCAAGCAGTTCACTTGTGTCACGCCCAATGCCGCTGCATACTCCACTGCATTGGCTACGCCCTTCCGAAACTCCTCAATACGGTCTGGTAGGCAAGCAATACCGCGCTCACCAGCCTCCCAATTGCCCGCAGGTAAATTGTGCAATACCAAAGTAAGTTTGTTTTGATCAAGCTTTGCTTTGATATCGGCAGCTGGAAATGCATACGGAAATAGGAACTCGACTGCCTTGAAGTTGGCTGCTGCAGCCTTGTCAAAGCGCTCCATGAATGGAACTTCATTAAATAACATGGTGAGATTAGCAGCAAACTTCGGCATTCCTATTCCTTATCAAATTCAAACAAATAAAAACCAAATAGCAAAAAAAGTTGCGGTATTACCTTCGTAATACCGCATTAGAATAGCATTCTATTGATTAAATCAATTACTCGAGCAAACCGGCCGTAACCAATCCTTCCGTACCAGCAGGGTGACGGCAATCAATGTCCTCAAACTCATTGACATTATTAATCTCGGTTCCCATCGCAATATTGGTGACCTTTTCAAGAATCACTTCCACTACTACTGGAACGCGGTGTTCTTTAGCCATCTTTTGCGCCTCGATCAAAACGGCATTAATCTTGCTGGGGTCAGTTACACGGAGGGCCTTACAGCCAAGACCTTCAACGACTTTACCGTGGTCAACGCCATAG
The DNA here is from genome assembly GCA_947461805.1 of Burkholderiaceae bacterium. GTDB lineage: Bacteria > Pseudomonadota > Gammaproteobacteria > Burkholderiales > Burkholderiaceae > Polynucleobacter. The sequence continues at coordinate 1,342 of CANHMJ010000069.1, read as the reverse complement.
CCCTTGAGATTTTGATCATCGACGTTGATGTTGTCAAAAGCGAGTTGCACGCAATAGTCCATCTCAAAGCCGCGCTGCGCCTGACGAATCAAGCCGAGGTAGCTGTTATTCACTAAAACCATAACCAGTGGCAAATGGAACTGAGCACCGACGGCCAACTCTTCAATCAAGAACTGGAAATCATAGTCACCGGCAAGACCAACGACTGTCTTGGTTGGATCAGCGGCTAACACGCCGAGCGCTGCAGGAATAGTCCAGCCTAAGGGGCCGGCTTGACCGCAATTGATCCACTGGCGAGCGCCATACACATGCAAGAACTGACCGCCCGCAATTTGCGACAAACCAATGGTCGATACATAGACTGTGTCACGACCAAACACCGAGTTCATCTCTTGGTATACGCGCTGAGGCTTAATAGGTACATTATCAAAATCGGTCTTGCGCAACATCAAACGCTTGCGCTCTTGGCAACGGCTAACCCAGTCGCTGTAGTCTTTGAGCTTGCCTTTGGCTTTCCATTCTTTGGCTACTTCAACAAACAATTCCAAAGCGGCTTTTGCATCAGACACAATGCCATAGTCTGGGTTAAAGACGCGGCCAATTTGCGTTGGCTCAATGTCGACGTGGACAAACTTACGGTCTTTGCAATACACCTCAAGTGAACCGGTGTGACGGTTAGCCCAGCGGTTACCGATGCCCAAAACAAAGTCACTCGCAAGCATCGTAGCATTGCCGTAGCGGTGCGATGTTTGCAATCCGACCATACCAGCCATCAGCGGATGGTCATCGGGAATCGTGCCCCAACCCATCAGGGTTGGAATAACGGGAATGCCCGTCAACTCAGCAAACTCAACTAGTAACTTATCTGCATCGGCATTAATAACGCCGCCGCCAGATACGATCAAGGGCTTTTCAGAAGCCATGAGCATTTCAATGGCTTTTTCGATTTGCTTACGGCTCGCTGCAGGCTTATAAACCGGTAATGGCTCGTAGGTATCAATATCAAATTCGATTTCGGCCAACTGAACATCAATTGGCAAATCGATTAAGACTGGGCCAGGACGTCCTGAGCGCATCACATGAAAGGCTTGCTGGAATACGCGGGGCACTAAGCCTGGCTCGCGAACCGTAACAGACATCTTGGTTACGGGCTTGGAGATGGATTCGATATCAACGGCTTGAAAGTCTTCTTTGTACAGGCGAGCACGCGGCGCTTGGCCGGTGATACATAAAATTGGAATGGAATCGGCAATGGCAGAGTAAAGGCCGGTGATCATGTCGGTGCCAGCAGGGCCTGAGGTACCAATACAAACACCAATATTGCCAGCCTTAGCGCGGGTAT
>CANHMJ010000068.1 GCA_947461805.1 Burkholderiaceae bacterium | reverse complement strand
GGCATTACTGGCGTCAATTACATTGAACTTGATTTTGAGGCGCCTAATTCAGAGTCCCCCATGCTCTCTTATACGTGGAAGCCAGAATATCCCGTCATCCCATCATCACCCAGTCCGGCAGATGAAATCTTCTCCGGCTTACAAAAAGTAGTGACTAATTTAAGCGCATTGAATTTGGTAGAAACCCAGCAAAAATTTGATTCGCTGGTAAGCAATCTCAATACCGTATTGGCAGGGAGTGGCAAAGGCAATCAAGGGATAGCCCAGTCGGTGCAGGAGCTAAACACCTTGCTTGCCAAGATGAATGGCGTGACTAGCAATGCCGAGCTGGAGCTGCTCACCCAAGAGTTAGTAGCTAGTTCAGTGGTGTTGCGGCAAATGCTGAGTAGTGCGCAGGGCGACACTGCAACCACCATCGAAAACCTCAAGCAAGCTAGCGAACAGCTCAATGATCTAATGCGAATTGCCAGTCGCTCACCGTCTTCTTTAATTTGGAGCGAGCCACCAGCCCGCATTCAATTTCCAGTCAATCCTGGTGCGACCGGAGTACAAAAATGAGTTTACTGACCTTAGATCCAACGACCGGCCAACAGCATCCTTTTCTGCAGCGCATTGCGGGCCTCTTATTGCTAATCTTGCTTGGTTTTTCCTTGTCGGCGTGTGCACCCACGCGGCCTCCAATTGAAGCCGCTAATTGGCTAGTGGCGCCGGAACGTACTGGCGCCCCGCGCACGATGCAATCGCCCCTGTGGTTAAAGATGGGGTCATTCTCTGTAACAACACCATTTGATACCAAGTCTTTGGTTTACCGCCTAGGCGACCAGCAATATGAAAAAGACTTTTACAACACCTATATTGCTACCCCAAGCAATATGTTCTCCAATGCAACACGGCAGTGGCTTGATCAGTCCGGTATCTTTCGGCTTACGGTGGCGCAGGGCACCAGTTTTTTCCCATATTACACACTGCAGGCAACCATCGATGAGCTCTACGGCGATTACCGCGAAAAATCAGAGGCGGTGGTGTCTGTCCAATTCTTTTTGACGGTAACCAACCCCAATTTGCCTACGCCATTAATTACGGCGAAGCGCTATACGCAGCGCGTAGCATTAGCGAATAACCTGCCGCAAACCTTGGTATTGGGTCAACAACGTGCGCTCGCTGAGATTTTGCAGCAGTTGGAGGCCGATCTCTTTGCGGCATCGGCCAATTTACCCAAGCCAATCCTTCGTCGATAAAGTGCTTTAGCTATCATCAAAGTGGGCTAAGCACTTTTAGGCTACAGTGCTACGTACAAGTTGATATTGCATGTAAGGAAAAAAAATGGACTTAGGCATTAAAGGAAAGACGGCGTTGGTCTTGGCATCGAGCCGCGGATTAGGTCAGGCGATGGCGGTGGCACTGGCCCGTGAGGGTGTTCAGGTCGCTATTACGGGCCGTAATCCAGAGGGTTTAGCGCAAACCGTGGCCATGATTGAGGCTGCTGGCGGCAAGGCAATGGCGCTCAATTGGGATCTATCCGATCTGTCGGTCATCGATGCGCACGTTTGTGCAGTAGAGGCTGCTTTTGGGCCGATTGATATCTTGATCAACAATACCGGCGGGCCCGCACCAACCCCAGCAACAGGTCAAGATCCTCAGGTGTGGGCAAAGGCGTTTAATGACATGGTGCTTTCGCTCATTGCCATCACCGATCGCGTGTTACCCGGCATGCGTCAGCGCGGTTGGGGTCGGATTATGACCAGCACTACATCGGGTGCGATTGCCCCGATTAAAAACTTGGCGATCTCCAATACCCTACGCGCATCCTTATTAGCTTGGTCTAAGACCTTGGCTGCCGAAGTGGCGAGTGAGGGCGTGACGGTGAATGTCATCATGCCGGGCCGAGTTGCAACGGATCGCTTACGTCAACTGGATGAAGCGCGGGCAAAGCGTGAGAATGTGCCATACGATGCGGTGGTGGCTGCGAGTATTAAATTGATACCAGCGGGACGCTATGGCGATCCAAAAGAGTATGGCGATACCGCCGCATTCTTGGCTAGCGCCAATGCCTCTTACATTACTGGCTCTGTCATTCGCGTAGATGGCGGACAGATTCAGGGGATTTGAGTAAGTCGTGATTCAGCAGGCATGGAGATGGTTTAGGCGAGATTTGCAGTCACCCGAATTGCTATGGCTTGGGATTGCACTCAGCCTATCGGTTGCTGCACTCGCGAGTGTCGGATTTTTAGCTGACCGCATGCAACGGGCGTTTGAGTTTGATGCACGCCAACTGCTAGCAGCAGACTTATTGATTGCTGCCGATCAGCCTATTCCTGCCCAATTTATAGAGGCGGCCAAAGACCGCAAACTCTCGATTGCACAAACGGTCGTTTTTCCGAGCATGGCAACGGTAGGTGAGCGGGGTAAGTTATCGTCACTCAAATCAGTGAGTAGCGACTATCCCTTGCGCGGGGATCTCCAAATTAGTCGCACTACAAATCCTCAGGACAAAGATAAAGTTAATAGCGGTAATGGTCCGGCACCCGGTAATGCCTGGGTTGATCCGGCTTTACTTGAAGTGTTGCAGGCGAAGATTGGCGATACGATTGCATTAGGACAAGCACGCCTCCGTATCGATGCCGTCTTGCTGCGTGAGCTCGATCGCGGCGCCGCATTTATGAACTTTGCTCCACGCGTCATGATCTCTTTAGACGATTTACCCAAGACGGAACTGATTGGTTTGGGGAGTCGAGTGACTTACCGTTTGCTGATTGCGGGATCTAATGCAGCCGTTGCTGATTATCAAAATTGGGTAGTGAATGCGATCGAATCGGATCAGCTGCGCGGCATGCGCATTGAAACCCTGGAGACGGGTCAGCCAGTGATGCGCAAAACACTGGATCGGGCTGAGCGTTTTTTATCCTTGATTGCACTCTTAACTGCGATGGTCTCTGCGGTAGCGATTGCTTTAGCGGCGCGCCGTTATGTGGTGCGACAGGCCAATGTCTGCGCGGTGATGAAGTGCCTTGGCGCAACCCAAGGCATGATCCTGCGCCAGCAACTGAAAACACTGGCCTTGTTGGGTTTAGTGGCGGCCGCATGTGGAATTGCAGTGGGTTGGCTGATTCAGTATGGACTGATGTGGTTCTTGGGTAATTTATTGTTGGCCGATTTACCGCCACCATCCCTATGGCCAGTCTTATGGAGCACGCTTCTGTCCTGGTTTTTATTATTGGGTTTTGCGGGACCGCCTTTACTTACCTTGGTACAGATCTCGCCGGTACGCTTGGTCCGCCGTGAATTAAGTGGAGTTCCGGTGGCAGCTCGCTGGGTCGCTTTGTTGGGGTTTTTCAGTTTTGCTGTCTTGCTGCTGTGGGCGGCGCGTGATTGGAAGCTCGCTAGCTGGGTTGGTTTGAGTTTTGGTGGCGCGATTGCCGTGTTTGCATTGCTGTCATGGGCAGCCCTTAAGCTGTTGGCACGTTCTTCAATCAATGGAATACTCAGCCGATTGGGATTTGCAGGCCGTTTTGCGTTGCGTGCGCAGGCGCGAAGCCCTGCATTTGCTGTAATGCAAATCACGGCTTTGGCGATTGCCTTGATGGCCCTATTAATCATCTTGCTGTTGCGACAGGATTTGCTGAAAACCTGGCAAGGCAATGTACCGGTCGATGCGCCGAACCGCTTTGTCATTAATATCCAAAATGATCAACGCGATGCCTTAACGCAGGACCTTGCATCCGCTGGACTCGGCAAGCCGGATTTGTATCCCATGGTGCGCGGGCGCTTAATTGAGATCAATAATCGGCCGGTGATGCCAAACGATTACAGTAAAGACAATGCCCGCCGTTTAGTGGATCGTGAATTTAATCTGTCGTACACCATGGATTTGCCGGGTGGCAACCAAGTGGTTGCTGGTAACTGGTTTAAACAAGACAAACCCCAAATCTCCATTGAGACTGGTATTGCTAAAACCCTCGGATTAAAACTAGGAGATCGATTGGCATTTGAGATTGCTGGTGAGACCGTCAGTGCTGAAATTACCTCCTTACGATCATTGGAGTGGGGCTCGATGCGGGTGAATTTCTTTGTGATCATGCCGCCAGCACTCTTGCAAGACTTGCCGCAATCGTGGATTACCGCGTATTACCAGCCGCCTAGTACTGAAGTGTTGGACTTTCGCTTAACTCAACGGTATCCAAACATCACCGTAGTAGATGTGGCGAATTCTTTACAACAAATCCAAGATGTGCTCAATCGCTTAGGCGCTGCCTTGGGCCTCTTGTTTACATTCACGATTGCTGCAGCCATCTTGGTTTTGTTTGCGGCGATTTCAGCAACACAAGACGAGCGCTTTCGGGATGCGGCGCTCCTCAAGGCTGTCGGCGCCTCGAGTCCTACGCTAGCTGCCATTGCAAGTATTGAATTGGCGATTGTCGGTGGATTGTCCGGCCTCTTGGGTGGATTTGCAGCAGCGCTTGCTGCATGGGCACTGGGGTATTTTGTGCTTGAAATTGAATTCAATTCCTTTGCGTCATCGATTGCGATGGGTGTTGCATTTGGATTGATTGCTTGCGCAATTGCGGGCTACCAATTTCAACGTAAGATCCAGCGGGCTACCGCAATTGATTGTTTACGCGAGGCGTAGGCCTACTTCTAAAGAAGCGCGCGAAGCAGTCTTACTTTTTTTTCTCTATCTTAGGCAAGGTAATTAACTTTGTTTTGCCCAGCCGATCAGGAATGGTTTGCCGGTGACGCGGGTCCAAGTAAATTGTAAGCGGCCAGAGAAATAGCGAGACCGCAAAGAGCAGGCCAATGATTCCCCACTTTTGTAATTCTGCGCTGGCTTGAATGAGGATGCAGGGTACGAGCCACAACGAGCCGTAGACATAGCGCCATAAGGCCTGTCTGCGACTTAGGCGGGTACCGGAGATGTTCACCAACTTCACACGCCAGGTTTGCATCGCCAAGGTTTGGCCGGTATGTGTCCAGTACCAAACAAAATAAAAAGCCAGCACGGCGTACAAATAGAAAAATGTTAACCAGCTGGGAAGCGAGACTCCAAAAACAATGCCCAGCACGAGATTGGGTAATAAGAAGAGCAGGGCAATTACGCCCAATAAGATCAGCTGTTCATAGAGAATGCAGAAGACCCGCTTCCAAAAGCCGGGTGAGGGTAAGGCGGTAAGTGGGGTGTCAGCGGAACTGCTAGCGCTACTCAAGGGGGGTTGACTCATGCACCATCGTCTTTGTTGGGCGCAGCAGCCGGCGTTACCGTAGGCGCTGGGTTCGGGCGATTTTGCAGTGTGGGCGAGCTGGCTGCGGTTGGCTTTTTCTTGTTGTCTTCCTTGGCCGCCAATTTTTTCTTATCTTCAGGACTGAGTTGCTGGTAGGCCTGCCATGCGGAGGCTTTTTCTTCCGCAGGGAAGCGCAAGCTGCTGAGGTAATTGTCGCGCGCGATGCGGCGATCTTTTTGTGAGAGTTTGGACCACTCGTTCATGCGCGATTGCAAGCGTTCCTGATCGGTCCGCTTCATCTTGGGGTAAAGATTGGCAACCTGAATCCACTTTTGCCGACGCTCTTTGGAGAGGTAGCTCCAATCTTCTTCGAGCGGAGCCAAGATCTTTTGTTGTACTACGCTTAAATCGTCCCAATTGCCACTGTGTTTTGGGATGCTGGCTGTAGATGGCTGTTTGGCTTGGGCTGCTGCTTCATTGGCGGGACAAATCGCCAGCAGGCTAAAGACGAGGAGAAACGTGCCTATACCCGCACCCCATGCGCCTTGCTTTGCAGCCAGTGCAGATTTCGTATGCGGGAAGCGTATGGAAAGCATGGTTATCTGTTTCGGTCCTCAGTTAGGATGGATCTACTGCAGCGTCAGCCTTTTCCGAATTGCCGGCCTCTAACTCCCGCTTGGCATTGCTACTGAGTTTTAAGAATGCCAGAAAACCGCTATCCATATAGGCATCTGGTGGAACGTCATCCGATAGTAGGGCAATGTCGACCGCGGCAATGTCGTTGATGCGCGCATCTTGCTGCCATTCGGCGATCGCCAATAAGCCCATAGCCAAGACAATAAAGGGCGCAAGCCAACTAATTCGACCCCAATTGGAGGAGGGCTGACTGCGGTTGCCGCCCTGATTCAAGGCCAGTTGTGGACGCAATACGCGCTCCAATTGCGGCACGAATTCATGCTTGCGCGCTGCCATAGCAGCAAGGCGGGCCAAATACAGTCGATCCGTAATGCGGCTGGGTAGCTGCGCAGTGGAGCCGTCAAGGCATTCGCGCACGGCGCCGCCAATCCGATCCAGTTCAAATTGGGGGTCTTGGTCACGGTTCATAATGAAATTCCTTTTATTTTCAATGCATTAGCTAAAGTTTGGCTTGCTCTGGAGCAATGGGTTTTGACACTTCCTTCACTGCAACCCATGATTTGGGCAGTTTCCGCAATACTTAGCTCATCCCAATAACGCATCAGGAAGGCCTCTCGTTGACGCGCTGGTAATTTTGCTATTTCAGCCTCTAGACTACGCAATAGCTGGCTTTGCTCCAACTTTTGGGCACCATCCTGGTGAATTTGGCTGTCATCGGGCGCTTGGAGCTGCTCTAAGGGGTCGTAATCATCGGATTCATCCGATTTCTTACCCATATTCGAAAATAGGGTAACCCAGGCGTTACGCACTTTTTGGCGCCGAAACCAGTCGTGGATGCGGTTTTGAAGAATGCGGGTAAAGAGTAGAGGCAGTTCTGCACTGGGCTTATCCCCGTATTTTTCGGCCAGCTTGATCATGGCATCTTGAACGATGTCCAATGCCGCGTCCTCATCCCGCACAGCATAAATAGCCTGTTTGAATGCGCGTTTTTCAACGCTACTGAGAAAATCAGCGAGTTCGAGGGCAGATGCCATGCAAAAACAGGTAGGCCTTGTCTGAGAAGAATGCCTCCATTTTAGGGTATTGCTTTACAATTGAAGGTTCACCGAATAGAGAGCCGTCCAAGAAGCGGTTTTTTATTCAGTTCAAGCGCCGTTCGAACTCGGGCCAAAAGCACGGGATAGAGCAGCCTAAACAATTTTTTGCCGAAAATTGCAAAGGACCTTACTAATGAATACCAGCAGCGCCGAATTTTTAGCCTCCAAGGCCGATTCCACTCCAATTCCTACCAAAACCGGACCAGAAATGATTGGTGCCGAAATGCTCGTCCATGCCCTGCATGCAGAAGGCGTCGAGTTTGTTTGGGGCTATCCCGGTGGAGCAGTTCTGTTCATCTACGATGAAATCTATAAGCAAGACAAGTTTGAGCACATTTTGGTGCGCCATGAGCAAGCGGCTGT
>CANHMJ010000067.1 GCA_947461805.1 Burkholderiaceae bacterium | reverse complement strand
GATCATGAATGCCAACATGGTAATTTTATTGCCCTGCTTCTCATTCTCTTTATTGGTTGAGACACGGAACGCTTCAAGGTCGGTAATGTCGGCATCCTCATGGTAAGTGACCGCCGGAATCATCACCCAGTTCCGCGCCAAATTAGCGGCAGATAACTTTTTAATGCGGGACAAGGGTTGACGCTCAATGGCGCCAAACTTCGTAAAGTCAACGGTGGGCCATGGTAATAAATCCAAGCCGCCCATATTGCCCCCCGACTTCGTGCTTGCAGCTGAAGCAGAGCCACTCATCACGCCTTTTACAAAGACCTGAACGTCTTCCTGGATAATCCGGCCTTTAGGGCCCGATCCTTTTACAAGGGCCACATTGACACCCAATTCACGGGCGTATTTGCGTACCGTAGGGCTGGCGTGGCTCACATCGTTTTCAGCGCCCGCTGATATGGCTTGGACTGCGGGCGCTGCTACTGCTGCCGCCACCGGTGTTGGTGTTTGTGTTGGTGTTGGCGTAGGCATAGAAACCGCAGGGATCGAGGGCGCCGCTGTGGCGGCTGCTGGTGCAGAGGTAGCAGCAACATCGCTGGACTCCACTACCAATACCAGCGCGCCTTCTGAAATCAAATCGCCCACCTTGACTTTGATTTCTTTCACAAGGCCCGCATGCGATGAGGGCACATCCATCGTCGCTTTATCCGACTCCAGCGTGACCACCGACTGCTCTTTTTCAACTGCATCGCCCACCTTGACGAGTACTTCAATCACGGGAACGTTGCTGTAGTCCCCGATATCGGGAACGTGAATTTCGATTAATTTACTCATGGTCTGGAATATCGCATTCGGCTTAAGATGTCATCGGGTTTGGTTTTTGGACATTGATGTTGTATTTCTTAATTGCCTCAGCAATTTTCTGACGATCAATTTGTCCGGCGTCGGCAAGCGCTTTCAGGCTCGTTAATACAACCCAACGGTAATCGACCTCAAAGAAATCGCGTAGGTTTTCACGTGTATCAGAACGTCCAAAACCATCTGTACCAAGGACCTCATAGCGACGACCCAAGTGTTGTATTGCTGGCCTTATTTGATCGGCAAAGGTACGCACGTAATCGGTTGCCGCGATGATCGGTCCGGCAGTGTCTTTTAAACATTGCTCAACGTGCGACAGTTGTGGCGCAGTTGCTGGATTGAGCAAATTACTGCGGTGTACGGTATTCCAATCACGGCCTAATTCGGTAAAGCTAGGACAGCCCCATAAATCAGAAGCAACGCCCCAATCCGTATGCAAGACTTCGGCAGCGGCAATCACCTCACGGAAAATGGTGCCAGAGCCAAGCAGTTGAACGCGCAATTTACTATTGGCATCCCCTACTGAGCGTAGCTTATACATACCTTTAATAATGTCTTTTTCTACGCCTACCGGCATTGCAGGATGGGAATAGTTTTCATTCATCAGGGTAATGTAGTAATACACATCATCCTGGGCATCTAGCATGCGCCGCATGCCATCCTGAATCACTACAGCCAGTTCAAATGCAAACGTTGGATCGTAGCTCACGCAATTGGGTACCGAAGCACTCCAGACATGACTATGGCCATCTTCGTGTTGCAAGCCTTCGCCATTGAGCGTTGTTCTGCCTGCAGTGCCGCCCAGCAAGAAACCGCGGCTGCGCATATCGCCTGCAGCCCAGGCCAAATCGCCAATCCGCTGGAAACCAAACATGGAATAGAAAATATAGAACGGCAACATTGGAACACCGTGGGTGGAATACGCGGTTGCAGCCGCAATCCAATCGCACATACCACCCGCTTCGTTGATACCCTCTTGCAGAATTTGGCCTTGCTTATCTTCCCGATAGAACATCAGCTGATCTTGGTCTTCTGGCGTATAGAGCTGGCCCAGTTGATTCCAAATACCGAGCTGGCGGAACATACCTTCCATACCAAAGGTGCGTGACTCATCGGGAACAATCGGTACTACACGCTTACCAATGGCCTTGTCGCGTATCACAATATTGAGCATGCGCACAAAGGCCATGGTGGTGGAAATCTCACGGCCCTCGCTGGTTGCTTCGAGTAAAGCGGCAAATGCATCGAGATTAGGCACCGGCAAACTCTCTGCCTTCATGCGGCGTTGTGGCAGGTAGCCACCCAACTCTTGGCGGCGTGCGCGCATGTACTCCAGCTCTGGACTGCCGTCCGGAAACTTAACAAAAGGAATGTCGTCGAGCTCTTCGTCTTTAACTGGGATCTCAAAACGATCGCGGAAACGACGCACATCGTCTGGACTCATTTTTTTGGCTTGGTGGGCGATGTTCATGGCCTCACCCGAAGCGCCCATGCCATAGCCTTTAATGGTGTGCGCCAAAATGACGGTAGGCTGGTTTTGATGCGTTACTGCCGAATGAAAAGCGGCATATACCTTGTGGGGGTCGTGACCGCCGCGATTCAAGTTCCAAATATCCTCATCACTCCAATCAGCAACTAACGCTTTGAGCTCCGGCGTGTTGAATACGGTCTCACGCACATACGCGCCATTTTTTGCTTTCATGGTTTGGTATTGGCCATCGACAATTTCACCGAGGCGCTGCATCAAGATGCCTTTTTTGTCACGCGCAAATAAAGCATCCCAATGACCGCCCCACACTACCTTAATCACATTCCAGCCGGACCCACGGAACTCTGCCTCGAGCTCCTGAATAATTTTTCCGTTACCGCGAACGGGGCCATCTAAGCGCTGCAAGTTGCAGTTCACCACAAAAATCAAGTTGTCTAAGTGCTCACGTCCCGCCATACCAATAGCGCCGAGTGATTCGGGTTCATCGGTTTCGCCATCACCCAAGAAGGCCCAGACCTTACGATTACCAGCATGAATAAATCCACGGTCTTCCATGTAACGCATGAAACGCGCTTGATAAATGGCCATGATCGGACCCAGACCCATTGATACCGTTGGGAACTGCCAAAAGTCTGGCATTAGCCAGGGATGGGGATAGCTGGAAATACCGTTCCCGCCCACTTCTTGACGGAATAAATCGAGCTGACTCTGCTCTAAACGGCCGAGCATGTAGGCACGTGAGTAAATACCGGGCGCTGAATGGCCTTGAACAAAAATAAGGTCGCCGCCGTGCTCTGCACTGGGTGCATGCCAAAAGTGGTTAAAGCCAACGTCGTATAAAGTCGCAGCCGATTGAAAGGATGAGATATGACCGCCGACATTGGTGTCCTTGTTAGCACGCAACACCATCGCCATGGCATTCCAGCGGGTGTAGGAGCGGATCCGATGCTCGATGTTTTGATCGCCCGGAATACGCGCTTGCAACTCCACGGGGATGGTATTGATGTAGGGTGTTTCAGCATGAAAGGCCTGATTCACACCGTTCACTCTGGCATGGGATATTTGCTGATCGATTAAATACGCAGCTCTCTCTGGTCCGACAGCATGTATTACGCCATCGAGCGCTTGTAGCCACTCTTGGGTTTCTGCTGGATCGGTATCTAGTGCGTCCGTTTGCGCCTTACCTAAAACCGGTTGCGGAACTGCAGCCATTGCGTATCTCCATTTGATCGATGAGGGGTGGTATTTACTCTACAGCGAATATTCTAAAAACCACTAAAGTGCTTGACAAGATATTTTCCACATAATGATAGTATTTCTCATAATATGGAAATTTATTGCAGTGCAATTCGCACAATATGAAATTAATCCAATCGAAATAGGGAGATACACTTAGGGATTGCGATATTGTCCTTTTTTATGAAGCTACCCCTTGCCTTCCCTCTAAGCATCAATAACAGCGCCTGGTTTCGCCGGGTCAGGGGATTTCGCTTGGTCTATACGCCCCTCGTAGCGATCGTTATCTTTACCGTGATGATGACCATCATTCTGGGCACCCTGCAAATGCAGGAACGTAGCCAGCAAGAAAATGCCCTGTTCAGGGAGCTGTCTTTGGTAAAGCAACGCATTCAACTGCGCTTTGCTAACAATACCGAGGTGTTGATGTCGCTGAGCCGCGATTTAGGCAGAATAAATAGCGATGAAAAAACAAAAGCAATTGCCTTAAAAGAAGCAGAATCGTTTTTACTGAACAACCACGAGATTAGCCAACTCATTTGGCTCAATCGAGATGATCAGCGGCAATGGATGATGCCGCCACCATCGCGAACCAACACCTGGTTTGATCAGGCGCCATATGCCAAAGAATTAAAAGCGCAACTCAATAAAACCATTGAGTTAACCATCAGCACAAATCGCCCTGCCTTTAGTAACTTCATTCAAATTGATTTGCCGAATGATGAGCCGATGGCAAAAGAACGGCGCACCATCTTTTGGCAAACCATACCGATTGGGCCAGATGGCGAAATCAGCGGCGTTATGGCGGTGCTTTACTCTGCACAAGGCATTATGGAATACGTTATCCCGCCAGAGTTAAAGGGCCTGTACCGCTTTAGCTTAACCACCGATACGGGCAAAGTGTTAGCCATCTCGTCGGATCGCAATATGCCGCCACGGTCCTTAACAAACCAAACTAGCTTGGATCTTGGCATCTTGAGCCCCAATGCAATTTTACGTGTTGATACTTATCCAACGCCAAGCAACCTCACATTTAAGATGTTGCTTGGGGTGGTTATTGGACTGAGCGCATTCGTGATTTTGAGCTTATGGTCCGTCATCAAGCAAATGCAAGTTCGTCAATTGGCTGAGGCCAGCCTACGGACGGAAACCAACTTTCGGAACGCCATGGAGAATTCCACGCCGGTTGGAATACGAGCGCACGATATGCAAAAGCGCATTACCTACGTGAATCGTGCCTTTTGTGAAATGACCGATTGGAGCTCAGATGAGCTAATGGGTCTGCAGCCGCCATTTCCGTTCTGGCCTGCAGATCAACAGGAGTACCTGATTAAAAAAATGGACTTAGCACTGAACGCAGACTCCCACCATGAAATGAAAGGTGGTATTGAAGGAGTGATACAGCGACGCGATGGCACGCGCATAGCAACACGTACCTACATCGCACCACTCATCAATGAAAAAGGTGAGCAAACCGGCTGGGTTACTTCGCTGGTCGATATCTCCGAGCCAAAACGCATTCGCGAAGAATTAGCTGCATCGCAAGATCGCTTCATTACCGTACTCGAGGGCTTGGATGCGGCGGTTTCTGTGATCTCCATCGAAACGGGCGAGCTCCTCTTTGCCAATCGGTTTTATCGGGAACGGTTTGGGAATACCTCGCAAGGTCATATCGATTTAGCCAATCATGAAATGGATCCTGCCCTGCTGCATGGCCTAGAGGACGATAACATCGACCCCCTAGCGGGCTTGCCCAGTTCTGAGCTCAATCAAAATCGGCAAGCAGAGTCACAAGAGATTCAACTGATTGGCGAGGAGGCGAAATGGTACGAGGTACGCCGCCGATTTATTCCCTGGGTTGATGGTCATTTAGCCCAACTTTTAATTGCGACGGACATTACCTTGCGCAAAAATACCGAGGATCTGGCGCGCCAACAAGAGGAGCGTATGCAATTTACAAGCCGCTTGACCACGATGGGTGAAATGGCTTCCTCGCTAGCGCATGAACTCAACCAACCCCTTGCAGCCATTTCAAACTATTGCATGGGCGTAGCCAAACGCTTATCGGGTCAAGCAGATCAAACCCTATCCAAGGATTTACTTCCCGCGCTTGAGAAAGCGTCCCAACAAGCGCACCGCGCCGGCACCATTATTCAGCGCATCCGCAGCTTTGTGAAACGCAGTGAGCCGCAACGCAAGGATTCCGATATCGCAGAGATTGTGGATGATGCAGTCGGCTTGGTGGAGATTGAGGCTCACCGCCATCGCCTTACCATTGCAGCTGAGCTAGCGCCCAACCTGCCCAAAGTTAGCTTGGATCCCGTCTTAATTCAGCAAGTTTTGGTGAACCTGCTTAAAAACTCCCTGGATAGCGTACGCGAAAATGCGCCGCTTTCATCCCGCTGGGCAGTGCCGCCGATCAAAATTAGCGCTGATTTAGAGACCAGCACCTTTCCAGCCATGCTCCGCATCCAAGTGGTTGATAGCGGGCCGGGCGTGGCAGATAGTGTGATTGAGCGTATGTTTGAGCCCTTTTTCAGCACCAAATCCGATGGAATGGGCATGGGACTCAATATTTGCCGTTCTATCATCGAATCCCACCATGGTCGCCTGTGGGCCAAAAACCAGCATGATCCCGATAGCGGCAAGGCGGTAGGCTGCACCTTTACAATACTATTACCCCTCGAAACAGCGGAAACCGAAGCAACTGCTTTGGCATGATGCGTGTTTAGAAATACCAAGCGGAACTGACTGATGAACCTAATGAATGCATCCAACCCCAATCCAACCGAAGTTGTCTACGTTGTTGATGACGATGAGGCGGTACGGGACTCCTTAACCTGGTTACTGGAGAGCAATGGCTATTTAGTCCGCTGCCATGCTAGTGCTGAGCGTTTTTTACAATCCTTGCAAAGCACCGATAAATCAACTATTTCGTGCGTGATTTTGGATGTCCGCATGCCTGGCATGTCGGGTCTTGAGTTGCAAGAGCGCCTCATTAGCGAAAACCTGCCCATGCCCATCTCCTTTATTACTGGTCATGGCGATGTATCGATGGCCGTAACCACCATGAAAAAAGGGGCGGTTGATTTTATTGAGAAGCCCTTTAAAGAAAATGAGTTATGTGCATTAGTCGAAAAGATGCTAACCAAGGCGCGTACCGATTACAGCCAAGCGAGTCAGCGTAAGACAACCCAAGGCCTACTAGGCAAGTTAACCGGGCGCGAGCGTCAAGTGCTCGAGCGTATTGTTGCTGGGAGACTGAACAAACAAATTGCAGATGACCTTGGCATCTCGATTAAAACGGTCGAGGCCCATCGCGCCAATATTATGGAAAAGCTCAACGTCAATACCGTTGCCGATCTCCTGCGTCTTGCCTTATCGGATTCTCAGCCGAGTTAATTTCCTGTGTATTTTTAGTTAACGCTCTTTTTTTCTTTTATATGCCAGCCCAATTACTCGACGGTGTTGCCCTCTCTAAAAAAATCCGTACTGAAATTACAGCACGTGCGGCCATTGTTACTGCCAAAGGGTCGCGTCCCGGTTTGGCGGTGATTGTGGTCGGAGATAACCCAGCTAGCGCAGTGTATGTCCGTAACAAAGTTAAAGCATGCGAAGAGGTTGGCTTTCATTCGGTACTCGAGCGCTACGAAACGGAGATGATTGAAGAAGCACTTTTAGCGCGCATTGCTACGCTCAATGCCGACCCAGCCATTCACGGCATTTTGGTGCAACTGCCCTTACCTGCCCACATTGCATCGGAGCGCGTGCTCGAAGCGATTGCGCCACAAAAAGACGTCGATGGCTTTCATGTTGCGAACGCAGGCGCCCTCATGGTCGGCG
>CANHMJ010000066.1 GCA_947461805.1 Burkholderiaceae bacterium | reverse complement strand
TGCGTGAGAAGCTACATTGGAATGAGTATCCCTCGACATTCTGAATCCATTTTATTTAGTACTCTAGATCCATGCTGCAAACCATAGCCCTTCGTGACTTCGTCATCGTCGATGCACTTGAGCTTGATTTCACATCGGGCTTTACCGTACTGACCGGCGAAACCGGAGCAGGCAAGTCAATCTTGCTGGATGCACTTGGCCTGGTCTTGGGTGAGCGTGCCGACAGTAGCCAAATCCGAGAAGGTTGTAACCGCGCTGAGATTAGCGCCCTCTTCCAGATCGATGGTGATGTACAAGCAGCCATCGCTGCCTGGCTGGATGAGAATGGCTTTCCCAGTGAGGATCTAGGTCAAAGTCTTTTTTTAAAGCGCATCGTTGAAAGCAATGGGCGTAGTCGAGCCTTTATTAATGGCAGTGTTGCCACGCTCACACAGTTGCGCGGGGCTGGCGATCAATTGGTCGATATCCACGGTCAACATGCCCATCAGCTCTTACTAAAGGGGGGTGCGCAGCGTGATCTACTCGATCGGCATGCGGGCCTAGGGGCATTGGTGAACGATGTCAGTAGCTCTTTTCGGACAGCGCATGACTTACGTAAACAACTAGCCCAAGCTGAGAATGCGGGTCAGGACCTTGCTAGAGAGCGCGAGCGCCTCGAGTGGCAACTGGAAGAATTAACCGAGCTGGCACCCATTCCTGGAGAGTGGCTCACCATACAAAGTGACCATAGCCGATTGGCCAATGCAGCAAAAATCATTAGTGGCTGCCAAGAGTCAATCACGATCTTGAGCGACTCTGATCACTCGGTCGATTCCTCCCTATCTAAGATGAATGCAGTGATGAACGACTTGGTCGAGCACGACGCCAACTTAAAAGACATTGCGGATGCGCTAGAGTCAGCACAAATTCAGGTCGATGAAGCCGTGCATGGCTTGAACCGGTATTTGCAGAAGTTAGACCTTGATCCAGAGCGCTTAGCCCAGCTCGAGACTCGTATGCAGAATTTACACGGTGCTGCGCGTAAATACAAAGTCGACGCCAATGCCTTGCCACAATTGCTGACCGAAACCGCAGACCACCTGCACGCCTTAACTGCTGCGCAAGACATCGAAGCGCTTCGCAATAAAGTAAAGCAAGCGGAAGACCTTTATCTCAAAGTGGCAACGCAGCTGTCACAAAAACGCAGCAAAGTGGCTGTTCAGCTCAGCAAAGAAGTAACGTTAGCAATGCAGGATTTATCCATGGCGGGCGGTCAACTGGAGATTGCCCTTCTTCCGCTCACGGAAGGCGGAGCCAGCGGTCTTGAGCAAATCGAATTTCAAGTGGCAGGCCATGCCGGCAGCACTCCACGCTCCCTTGCCAAAGTCGCTTCTGGCGGCGAACTTGCCCGCATTAGCTTAGCCATTAGCGTTATCACCAGCAAAGCCTCCTTTACGCCCACCTTAATTTTTGATGAAGTTGATGCCGGCATTGGTGGCGCGGTTGCTGAAACAGTAGGAAAACTATTGCGCCAACTGGGTGAATCCCATCAGATTATCTGCGTGACCCACTTACCTCAGGTTGCGGCCCAAGGGAACCACCACTTAAAAGTTAGCAAATCTCAGGCGGGCAATACAACACTGTCACAGGTAGGTACCCTAGGCCGTAATGAGCGTGTTGAAGAAATTGCTCGCATGCTCGGCGGTGCAACCATTACCGATACAACGCGGCGCCATGCCCGAGAGTTACTGGAGCAAAGTTAACGCACTGTATTACTCAGGCTAAATTCCCTAGCCGTTTGATGTATCTTGAAAAATACTTTCCCAAAGTGCGCTGACTGCAGTGCGCGCCTGTAAAAGATCAGGGTGAAGCGCCAAATCGACTCGGGTTTTTTCAGCCCCATCTAAGCGCAGTCGGTGCTGCTGTTCGCGCAGCAGACGATACGCATCGGCTACTGCAATGGCGGATGAGTCCGGAATCAATCCTGCGCTCGAAGCAATACCCAACAGGGCGATATTGCCCAAATTACCAATCAGCGCAGGGTGCTGGTGTGCGTAAGCCAATATCAGAAATTGCACGATGAACTCAATATCAACCATACCGCCCGCATCATGCTTTAGGTCAAATTGATTACTGGGGTTAGGGTGTCCAGCATGTACTTTGCGACGCATACCCAGAATCTCTAAACGCAAGGCAGCAACGTCACGCGTCTGACTTAAAACATCGGATCGAATGGCGTCAAACTGCGGTGCTACCTGGATATTGCCGGCAGCAAAGCGCGCGCGCGTTAAGGCCTGATGCTCCCATACCCAGGCCGCATTGTCGCCTTCCCGAAATTGGTACTTGCGAAATGAATCAAGGCTCGTAACCAAAAAACCTGCAGAGCCATTGGGTCTTAGGCGGGTGTCAATCTCAAAGAGAGTGCCTGCAGCAGTGTGCGTCGTCAACCAATTAATCATTCGCTTGGCCAGCAATGAAAATACCTCTTGCGCTGGAAATTGAACTGCCCCGGCCTCGGCCTCAGTTTGATCGTATAAAAAAACCAAGTCCAAATCAGACGCATATCCCAATTCCTTACCACCTAATTTGCCGTACGCAATTACTGCAAACGATGGGAGGGATGGATCTAAATCAAATTTCTTGGCTACGCTCGGCCAAATTCGCTCAAAGCTCGCCTGCAAGATTAAATCGGCTAAAGCAGATAGGCGATCGCTTACTGACTCAACACTCAAAGGCTTAGCAATGCCTATTCCCAAATCCGCCAATAGCGTAATAAAGGTTTCGGTATGGTGGGTCACCCGCAAAATATCCATGGCGTGCTCGGCTGCGCCATCGCCATCTGCCAGAGCATCATCGAGGCGCATATCTAAATCGGCCTTAATACCCTTCCAATAGGCATCGGGGTGATTCACGAGTTCAGATTCGGAACGGGTAGCGAGTAGATAATCCAGCAAATGGGGGTGGCGACTTAAGTAGCTTGCACCCCATTGAGAAGCTTGCAATAAAGCCAGAATGTTATGCAGAGCACTGGGGTACTCCGCCAATATGGAAAGGTATGCGCTTCGCCGCGCAATCGCTTCTAATAAATCAAAAAAGCGCAGTAAGGTTTGGTCTGCTAAAGCAGCGCTAATCGTGTCTTGCTCTAACTGCTCTGCCGCCTTGCAAATCAAATTATTAAAGATATGTCGGCTTTTTTCTGGCAAGCTGCGCTGTTTTGAGCTTTCCAGCCAAGTCTGCCAACGCTGACAGGCTTCTGGATAGTGGTCGCTATTGGGTTGCCAATCGGATGCAACCGATTCGGTATCGAGGCGTGTTTTATCATCCAGCACAAAGGCTTTTTCAAATAAGCGCGCAACCCGATCTTGGTGGCGGGTGAGCTCTCCTAGGAATGCCGATAATGGCGCCTCAGATTGCCCATCGGGTCCGGCCATGGCTTCTGCTAAACGCACCCGAGACTCAGTGTCTTCAGGAAAATAGTGGGTTTGCTGATCCTCCCATAGCTGAATGCGGTGCTCAAGGCGACGCAGAAAAATATAGGCCTCTGTTAAGTCATGCACTTCATCCGCTGGTAACAGATTCTGCTGGGCCAATAACTGCAATACCTGCAAGGTCGGCCTAATGCGAAAGCGTGGGTCTGTACCGCCTCGCATCAATTGAAACATTTGCGCTAAAAATTCAATTTCACGAATACCCCCACGTCCGAGCTTGATATCGTGTGACCTGCCGTGGCGATTGGCGCTGCGTTTTTCTGCCTCGCGCTGAATCTGCGTGTGCAAATCCCGAATCGCTGCAATCACGCCATAGTCCAAGTGGCGTCGATAAACAAATGGGCGGATGAGTTGATCCAATGCTTTTTCGCAACGCCCATGGTCGGCTGAGCCTGCCAGCGGATAAATCAGTCGCCCTTTAATCCAGGCATAACGCTCCCACTCGCGACCTTGTACTGTCAGATACACCTCAAGCATATCCAAGCTGCAGACTAGGGGGCCAGAATCGCCATTCGGCCGCAAGCGCATGTCTACCCGAAAGACAAAGCCATTGGCATCATGCTCCGAAATGATCTTAATTAAGCGCTTACCCATCCGAGTAAACCACTCGTGATTCGAAAGGCTTTTTTCACCGCCTTGGGTGTCGCCTTCATACTCATAGAGAAAAATTAAATCGATGTCTGACGACAGGTTCAACTCATAGCCACCGAGCTTACCCATGCCCACCACCATCAGCGGCACCTCACAATTGCCTTCTGCAGACCACGGGATACCAAAGCGAATCTTTAAGTCGGCGCGGATCGCCCCCAAGGTGATTGCGACGGATTGCTCAGCAAATAAACTCAATGCTTCAGTAACCTCGGCCAACGGCGCTTGCCCACTCAAATCACGCAAACCCAAACACAGTATTAATTTCTGGCGGGCCAGGCGTAACTCCGTCATGAGCCTACCTTCGTCCAATTCCGGCTCAGCGGCGATACCTTGCGCCGGCTCAAGCAAGGCCTTAATCACGGCCAAATTGACTGGCTGAGCTTGAAGCTCTAAAAACCAAGAGGTCCAATCGGGGCGCGCCTGTAACCAGCGGCTAGCAAATACAGAATGTCGCTGTAAAAAATCGAATGGTTGATGAGACGAGGCCATACCGAATCATAGCTATTCTTGAGTGGGGTGACGGATAATAGGGTTTATGTTTCGAAACTCCTCCCTCGGTCCCTTGCTACGCAGCTTGAAAAACAGCGTCGCACGGCCGCATTGGTCGCGCTGGCTGGTCCGCTTTCTCAAGGTAATGGGTGTTGTCGCTGTACTCGCTGTTGCATTGCATTTTGGGGTTCGCTATCTTGTTTGGCCACAGATTGAAAAATCCAAGCCAACCCTAGAAAAGCTTATTGGATCTCGACTGGGCGTTACGGTCACGATGGATGATGTGCGTGTCACTTGGGATGGTCTGCGCCCTGAATTTGAGATCAATGGATTGCGGTTTTATTCGCAAGGGGCGGGCAACGTTAGTGGCAACAATAAGAATATGCCTGCCCTTGCCATTCAATCCCTGTCGGGCGAACTTAGTCTGCTGTCCTTTTATCACCTTGCCCCGTATTTTGAGAAGTTGATTATCAGCAATGCCGAGCTTACGGCTGAGCGCAGTCAGGCCGGAATTATTTCGTTTGCCGGTATTGCGATCGATCCAAATCAAAGCGGTCATGCGGGCAGTGATTGGTTGTTGGCACAAAATGCGATTCGACTAAACAATGCAGTGATTCACTGGCGGGATCGCGAGAAGAAAAAATTAGATACTGATGTTCGCATTGAGTCCCTAGTGATTTCCAATGGTCTGCGAGATCACCTGATTGACTTGGTGGCTTATCTGCCCAGCGATCCAAACCCAGTGCGCTTGAGTGCAGATTTTAAACACGGGTTTGTTGGCGAGCCAAGCAATTGGCGCAACTGGAGTGGGCAATTTACCTGGGACTTTAAGGGGCTCAATCTCAATCGTTTGGCACTTGACTTTAAGCTGCCTCTGCCCATGCTTGAGGGCATTCTGGAGTCGCGTGGTTTTGTAAGCCTCAATAAGGGTATGCTTAATGGTGGTGATGCCTTGCTATTGGCAGATGACCTACGCGTTCAATTTAAACAGGAGCGCGATCTTTTGGAGTTCGGTCGACTCGAGGCGGAAATTCAGGAAACCTCTAAAGGAAAAGTGGTTTCCATGACTAGCAAGAAATTGGCGTGGCGGGATTTTGGTAGTCCTAAAAATTCCCCCCTGAAGCAATTAAGCCCGATGTCGTTTTATTGGACTCCGCCCAAAGCCGGTGAAGAGATTCGGGAATTTGGATTTGCATCCCCCAAAATCAGTGTCGATGACGCTACCTTGTTTGCGCTCAATCTACCGCTCCCCAACAAACTGCACCGCATCATTGCAGGCTCAAAAGCAAGTGGACTTCTCGAGAACGTCGACATCCAGTGGTCTGAAAAAACATCTGTCCTACCCCTACCCAAAACCTGGTTACCGAATGCCAATTTGGCCCTGTCGATCAAAGCAGATTTAAGCAACTTTCGCTTCCTAGGACCGCGTACTGTTTTGCCCAGCGTGACGAACTTAACGGGCCGACTGGATACCAATGAAAAGCAAGGTAGCCTGATATTGAACTCCCCCAATCTCGAGCTCGATATCAGTGGCTTTTTAGTAGACCCAAAACTCAAGCTAGAGACCGCAAAAGGCCGAATTGATTGGCAAAAGATCAAGGGGCAATGGCAAATCAGTGGAAAGGATGTTGCATTCAGCAACCCTGATGTCAGCGCATCCCTGACTGCCAACTACCTCTTTGGCGACCCCAAACAAACGGACTCGCTAATTCTGAATATGCAATTTGAGCGTGCTACGCTTACCCAAGTGCATCGGTATCTTCCAGCAGAAATGGATCGCGATGCGCGCGCCTACCTTAGTAAGGCATTTGCTGCTGGCGAGATTAAACAAGGGAGCTTATCGATTAAAGGCGATCCCAATCAAATTCCCTACTCTGCTAAATACCCAGGGGAATTCACACTGAATCTGCCCATTAAAAATACGGCCTTTAATCCCGTTCCAATGCTTCCCCTTAGTCAAGGTAGTTGGCCGGCATTTACCAATATCAGCGGCACAGTGATGATGAAAGAGGCGGCACTTAAAGTACAAGTCGATAAGGCCAATTACCAGAATGTTCTGTTGCAATCAATTCAAGCGACGATCAATGACATAAACGCTCCAAATTCAGAGCTAAGAGTAACGGGCTCCGCTAGCGGCGACCTGAAGGAGCTGCTGGACTACATCAAACCAACACCCATTCTGCAGAGGCGGCCCTCCGTTGCGCAGTTTCTGAGTGTCGGCGGCCCTGCAGATTTAAGTGTGGAGTTAGCAATTCCGCTGTCAGGATCAAAAGATCCCGATTTCGATATTCGTTTAACTTTATTTGGCAATCAAATACAGTGGTCCGACTTTCCGCCGCTGGTTAATGCTAAAGGCAGCCTGCGAATACAGGATGACTTTCCGATGCCAGAAACGCTCCGCGCTGAACTCATGGGTGGCGAGCTCAAAATAACCAGTCAGTCAGCGAAAGGATCAGAAAAGCTACTGACGATTGCTGGCGGTATTAATGCCAATGAACTCAAAAAACACCTTACTAACACCAGCGATTCTGCCTTTTTGCCTTTGTTGAACGCAATGGCAGGTAGGATTAGTTATGACGGTCAAGTCCGTATAGACAAATCCAATATCGATAGCAATCTCCGTTTCAATCTGAATTCATTTGCTTTGAATGCGCCAGAGCCATTAAAAAAAGAGATTAATACACCACTTAATGGTCGCCTGAGTTTAAAAAGCAATGCGGATCCTAAAAGTGGGGGCAGCGCCATTAGTTGGTCCGGTCAAATTGGTGAGCGTATTTTTTTGCAAGGCAGCTCTGCTGCTGGAGCCCCAATACGACAAGCCTACAGCATTGGCCTGCCGGCCACCCTGCCTCAGAATGGCATCGCTTTTGGGATCAATGCCAATGAGCTTGA